>NZ_JBHURI010000008.1:0-72025 GCF_042673425.1 Agromyces sp. NPDC056965
TTGTCGGGGTGGTGTTTTTTTTTTAAACTCCCCCGCCCCCCGCCCCCGCACCCCTGGTGGGGGCGGGGGGGGGGGGCCGCGCCGCCGCCCGCCCGCTGCCGAGTCGCTCAGGTGACCTGGAAGGTCGCGCTGGTGGCGAGCAGGGTGAGCCCGTCGTCGGCGAAGAAGCGGAAGTTGTACGCCCCTCGCGTCGAGGGCGCGGTGAACGTGATCGTCGCGGAGGTGCGACCGGTGGCGGGCGGGTTGTCCTGGCCGTTCAGGTACTTCTCGTCGTAGCCGCCTGCGCTGTCGGGGTCGCTCGCGCGGTAGAGGCCCACCCAGTCGCGCCGGCCGCCGGGTCCGCCCGCCACGTTCGCGCGGATCGTGCCGCCTCGGGCCACCGAGCTCCGGTCCGCCGCGATGGTGGCACCGGCCGGCGGCGTCGGTGTCGGGGTGGGGGTCGGCGTCGGTCCGCCGGAACCGAGCGGCTCCTCCATGGTGACGCAGTGCGCGCCGCCGCCGCCCTCGCCCATGAGGACGTCGAGGTTCAGCTGGACGCACGGGCGACCGAATGCCGCGGAGAGCGCGTCCCTGGCCGCGGTGTCCGTGGTGGGATCGCCGAACTGGGCGGTGATGACCGACCCCGAGGTCACGATGCAGTTCAGGTAACCGTCGAAGAACGTCGACTGTGCGGAGGCCGGGATGCGCGGGAGCGACGCCGGCCCGTAGATCGTGGTGACCTCCAGCCGCCGGCCCTTGGCATCCGTGGCGGACGCGAGCAGGTTGCGCGTCGCGATCGCCGATTGCGACCAGATGCTCGACGGGCGCGCCGGATTGCTCAGCTGGACCATCACGCGGCCCGGGCTCGTGTAGAGGACCGTCGCATCGATGTGGTCGTCGGTGATGTCCTGCCCCGAGATGCCCTGGCACCAGATCATCTTGGAGGCACCGTACATCCGGAGGAGCTCGGCCTCGATCTGGGCTGCCGACTTGCCGGGGTTGCGAGCCGAGTCGACCCACGAGCTGCGGTTGGCGATGAGCGTGCCGTCGCCGTCGGAGATGACGCCACCGCCCTCGCCGACGACGCTCGCCGCGGTGAACGCGACGCCGTTCTGGGCGGCCATCCGCTGCGCGACCAACGCGTCCTTGGCATGGGTCTGCTCGTTGCCCCAGCCGTTGAAGTTGAGGCCGATCGCGTCGATGCCGCCCGCCCCGTCGGTGCGGAACACCGCACCGGAGTCGCGCATCCAGCAGTCGTTCACCGGGATGGAGCTGATCACGGTGACGTTGGCGCCGACCCGGCTGCGCGCCGTGGCGGCGGCGCTCGTTCCGTCGGCGCACATGATGACGGGCGTCGTCTTGACGATCTCGTTGGCGATCTTCGCGATATCTCCCTGGATGCCCGAGAGCAGGCTGCCCCAGATCGACGTGCTCGACGGCCACGCCATCCAGATCCGCTTGAGGGGGCCGCCTTCGCCGGGCACGACGAATGCGCCGGCGGCCTGTGCGGCATCGAGCGTCGTCATGGCCATCGCGCTCGGGGCGGCCACCACCAGGCCGGCGGCCGCCACCCCGGCGAGGGTGAGGAACTGCCTCCGTGGATAGCCTTCGATCGTGTTGTTGCGGTCGCTGCTTCGGTGCTCACTCACTCGCGGTTCCTTCCCTCGTCCACGGAATGTGGAGGTCGACCCCTGTATCCGGACAACTCTTTGGATGTCATCCAAATTTGTGAGCCCTAGTTTTCCCCGAGGCATCCTCGATGTCAAGGGCGTGAGTGAACTGGGGCGCGCGAGTCTTCGGGGTGCGTGTCGCGATGCGGCGACTTCATCTAAACTGTGGAATTAGTGCGCCGTGTTCAGCGCGGATCACGTTCGATGACGACGAGAGGCCCTTCCCGAGATGATGCAGCTCACTCACCATGCCGATGTCACGGTCGTCGGAGGGGGGCCCGCGGGGGTCGCTGCGGCGGTCAGTGCTGCGCGCAATGGCGCCAGGGTGGCACTCGTCAACAACCGGCCCGTGCTCGGCGGCAACTCGAGCAGCGAGATCCGAGTATGGGTCGTGGGGGCGACGGCGCACGGTGCTCAGAAGTTCGCACGCGAGACCGGCATCATGGGCGAGCTGTTCCTCGAGAACCAGTGGCGCAACCCCGAAGGCAATCCGATCCTCTGGGATCACGTGCTGCTCGATCTCGTTCACGCCGAACCGAACATCGCGCTCTTCCTCAACTCCGAGGTCCGCGACGTCGACGCCGATGGCGACGAATCAGATCGGGTGATCCGCGCCGTGACGGGGTGGCAGTCGGGCTCGGAGAAGCTGATCCGCTTCGAGTCATCCGTGTTCATCGATTGCACCGGCGATGGCCTCGTCGGCTTCCTGGCCGGCGCTCGCTTCTCGAGCGGTCGCGAAGACCGGAGCATGCATGGCGAACCGTGGGCGCCCGAAGTCGCCGACGACGACATGCTCGGTAGCACCATCCTCTTCTACACGAAGGACGCGGGGGAACCCGTGCGGTTCGTGCCGCCGGGCATCACGAAGGACGTCGCAGCAGCAGGCATCACGCTGCGGCGGCGCATCGACCCCGCCATGAACGGCTGCGACTACTGGTGGATCGAATGGGGCGGCGAGCTCGACGCCGTCGACGACAACGAGCGCATCCGCGACGAGTTGTGGGGCATCGCGTTCGGCATCTGGGATCACATCAAGAACTCCGGCGAGTTCGACGCCGACACGTTGACGCTCGAGTGGGTCGGCACGATCCCGGGCAAGCGCGAATACCGCCGGTTCATCGGCGACCATGTACTCACGCAGCAGGACATCATCGGACAGACCCGCTTCCCCGACGCGATCGGGTTCGGCGGCTGGTCGATCGACCTCCACCCTCCTGGCGGCATCTACGCCGATGACAGCCCGTCGAGGCATCTCCACGGCCCAGGTCTCTACGACATCCCGTTCCGCTCGCTGTATTCGGCGAATGTGCGGAACATGCTCATGGCCGGGCGTGACATCTCGGCGAGTCATGTTGCTTTCGGGAGCACTCGGGTGATGGCGACCTGTGCCGTCACCGGTGAAGCGGCCGGGGCGGGCGCAGCGCTCTCGGCGCACCTCGGAATCACGCCGCGCGCGCTCGCGAGCGACCACCTCGAGCTGCTGCGATCGACGCTCCTGCGGCAGGACGCATCGGTGCTCGGCGTCCCATGGAGCGACGCGAGCGACCTCGCCCTCCAGGCGTCGGCGACAGCGTCGACAACCCTCGAGCGGCTTTCGGCCGACGGCGCGGGCGAAATCGAGCTCCTTTCGCTCAGCGAAGTCGACTTCGGCCTCGTGCTTCCGGTCGACCCGCGACTCGACGTCGTTCGACTCGGCGTCGACGCCGCGCGCGCGACGACGGCGACGGTCGAGCTCTGGAGCACCGGCAACGGCTTGAACCACATTCCGGTGCAGTTGCTCGCATCGCGATCGGTATCGGTTCCGGCGGCGGGTCGAACCAGGCTCGAAGCATGGTTCGATTTCGTGCCGGAGGCACCATGCGATGTCGTCGTCGTGGTGCGCCGCAACCCGGACCTCGCGGTCGCCGTCGCGCCGGAGCGTCCGCCGTACGGAGTGCTCTCGTTGCTCAGCCGGACACCGAGCCTCGACCTCGGGGAGCCGCAGAGCAACGCCTGGTCGGCTGCAGAGCTGCGTCGGCAGACGCCCGCGTTCAGCGTCGAGCCGACGACCACCGCATACCTCGCGGAACGTGTCGTCGGAGGGCTCGCCAGGCCGTTCGGCGGCCCGAACCTCTGGGCATCGGAGCCGATCACCGACGGCCGCGAAGAGTTCGTCGAACTGCGCTGGATGGAGCGCCAGGCGATCGGCTGCATCGAACTGCTCTTCAACGACGACGTCGATGAAGACCTCGTGAATCTGCACCACCACCGCACCCCGTTCGTCGTCATGCCCGAGCTCGTGCGCGACTACCGCGTCGACATCGAGACCGACGACGGCGGGTGGGCGCCGCTCGTCACGGTCGCGGGCAACCGGGTGCGTCGGCGCGTGCACGAGCTCGAAGCGCCGGTGGAGAGCGCTGCGCTGCGCGTGGTCGTCGAGGCGACGAACGGTGACGAGCGCGCGATGATCGTCGCCGTGCGCGTCTTCGGCGATGTCGCACGGGCAGCCGGCGACGAGTGAGCTGAGCGGCGTCAGCGAACGACGCCGCTCCGGAGCGCGCCGGTGATGAGCTCCGGCGCGGTCACCGCGAAGTAATGACCGGCACCCGGAACCTCGTGCAGGCTCGCGTTCGGAAGGTGCAGCGCCGCCCACCGGGCGACGCCGATGGGCACATTGCCGTCTGCGGTGCCGTGCACGAGCGTCACCTGGTGAGGGATCGACCCGAGCCCCTCCGGAAGCGGCCGGTGGTAGCGTCCGAGATCATCGATCCCAGCACGGGCACCCTGCCGCATCCCCTCGTCGGAATCCGGTGCCATGAGCTGCTTCGTCTCTGGCCGAGCCATCACCGCTCGGTCGGCCTCGGGCCACGCTGAGAGATTCACTTCGCGGGTGTTCGCGAACGGGCCGCGTCCCTCCAGCATGGCCGTCGCGAGCGCCGGCTGCCATCGGCTCAGTCCGTAGAGCACGCTGACGATCGGGATGCGACCGGCCAACGCCGATCGAGGAGCACCGGGGATCATGCCGCACGCGAGCACCAGCCGAGAGATCCGTTCTGGCGCGACGGATGCGAGCGCGAGCGCATACCCGGCACCGCCCGAGAATCCGAGGAGGGCGACCCGGGAGAGGCCGAGTGAGTCGAGCAGTTCGAGCGCGTCGTGATCCCATGTATGGAAACCGCTCGCCGTCGTCGGTGAGGTGCCTCCGAAGCCCGGTCGGTCGGGTGCGACGATGCGGATGCCGGCAGCCGATGCTGCCTCCTGCAGCGGGAGCAGCTGGTAGCGCGAGCCGGGCGACCCGTGCGCGGCGAGCACCGGGGCGCCGTCGGGGTGCCCGATCTCGCACCATGCGATGGTTCGACCACTGGTCGTCGTGAGGGTGATGGTCTCCGGTATGCGCGCGATCATGCTGCGGCCGTGTGGTCGAGGCCGGCGATGAGCAGCGCCAAGCCCACGTCGAAACGCCGCTCGTAGTCGTGGTGCTCGGCGAACACCGAGGCGTCGCGACGCGTCTGAGGGATGTCGAGCAGTTCCGATTCGCCGCGCCCCAGCCTGATCGCCACGTGCCCCGTCACGAAGTCGTGCACGGCGGCGTAGCCGTACGCGGCGTGCTCGGGTGAGAGCCCCGCTCCTTCAAGCGCTTCGACCACGCGATGCGCGACGTCGTCGGCGCCGGGGGCGTCGAGTGAGGCCTGACGGTGGGCCTCGAGCACGAGCGGATGCCGCAGCAGCAGATCGCGCAATCCGTACGCGAAGGTTCGAACGATGCCGTGCCAGTCCGTCGGCCACTCGAGCTCGGCGACCGCGTCCTCCACGAGGGCGGCGATGAGCGCATGGCGCAGTGCGTCGATGCCGCCGCTGGCACGGTGCACGGCCATCGCCGAGACGTCGAGACGCGCACCGAGCGCCCGGAACGTGACGGCGTCGAGCCCGCTGTCGTCGGCGAGTTCGGCGGCGACGACGAGCAGCCGATCGAGATCGACCGTCGGCCTTCGGCCGGCTCTTGCGCCGCCCGGGGCGTGCTGTATCATTCCTCGACAATAACGTTACGCGTAACGAATCTCAATGGCGGAACGGCGTCTCGCGTGCAACGAGAAGGAGAACGACATGGCGGTCCTGACTTCGGCCACGCCGTCGAGCACTCGTGCGCGGCGCACCGTCGCCGTCACGGGGCTCGCGCTCGTCGTGCTCGCCGGCGCGGCACTCGAGAGCTTCCTGTTGCCCGCGCTGCCGCACATCCAGCGGGAGTTCGGGGTGGACGCCGCGATCGGCGCCCTCGCGCAGGTCGCGCCGACCATCACAACCGTCATCGTCACCCCGCTCGCGGGACGCTTCGCCGATGTCTACGGGGCCAAGCGCACGCTCGCCGCGTTGCTCATGATGATCGTGTCCGGCGGCCTCGTCAGCGCCTTCGCCCCGATCTTCCCCATGCTCGTGCTCGGGCAGGTGCTCCAGGGGTTCGCCCTCGGCGTGCTCCCGGTGGCATTCGTGGTCATTCGCGGGCTGTTCTCCGCAGACGCCATCAAGACTGCGAGCGGCGGCCTCGTCGCGCTCACCGTCGGCGGGGCGGGCCTCGGGGTGCTCATCGCCGGCCCCCTCATCGAGGGCAGCTCCCGTGCCGTGCTCTTCGGCGTGCCGACGGCGCTCGTCGTGGTCGGCGGAACCCTCTTCTTCGCCTCGCGCGTGCGACTCGGCGTTCGGGAGCACGACCGACCGACGCGCATCGATTGGGGAGGGGCATCCGTGCTGTCGCTTGCGCTCGTGGCGACCGTCGCGTGGCTGGCCAGCACCTCGTCGGCCGGATGGTTCGCACCCGTCTCGGGCGGTCTGCTCGCCATCGTCGTGGCGCTCGCGACGGCGTGGATGCTGATCGAGCGACGGGTGGACCAGCCCATGATCGACGCGTCGACGCTCACGTCGCGCGCCGTCGGCGGGGCTGTGGCCGTCGGGGTGTGCATCGGCGGGGCGTACGCGTCGATCGTCTACCTCGTTCCTCAGCAGATCGCGCAGCCCGCCGACGCGTCCGGTCTCGGCGCCACGGCCACCCAGACCGGGTACTTCCTCACCGCGGCGTTCGCCGCCGGGTTCATCGCCTCCCCGCTCGCCGGCCAGGTCGCACGACGTCTCGGCGCACGCGCGGTCGGTGCCGGAGCGATGCTCGCGCTCGCGGCGGGTGCGTTCGTCGCCACGCTCTCGAGCGACGCGACCACGATCGTGATCGCCCTCATCCTGGCCGGGGTCGGTGCGGGGTCGGCCTCGACCGTGGTCTTCTCCTCGGCATCGACTGAAGCCGTCGAACACGAAGTGGGAGTCGCCACCGCACTCGTGACGATCGCCCGCGCCATCGGCGGTGCGTTGGCGACGCAGGTCATGGCGTCGATCATCGCGGCGAGTGCCGCATCCGGCGACGGGGTGCCGGAACTCGAGGCGTTCCGCCTCGGCTTCCTCGTGGCGTTGGGTCTGGCTCTCGTCGGGGCGGCACTGGCGCTCCTTCTGCCGAGAGACGGGCACCGTGCGGGCCTGACGGCGCGCTCGTGATGCGCGCGATCGGCTTCACCCCACCTTCGACGCGGGTGCCCCCTGCGTCAGTTCGAGAGCAGCAGTGTCGACGGCCGCGGCGAGAACTTGTTGTCGAGCACCAGGCAGGCGGCACCGATCGCGGCGACATCGCCGCCGAGGGCGGTGCCGACGATGCGGATCTCATGGAGCTGCCGCGCGATCGACTCCTTCGAGACGATCGGCTGGATGATCGGCAGGAACCGCTCAGCCACCCGCTCCCACATCGCGCCGCCGAGCACGACGGTGTCGACGTCGAGCATGTTGGTCACGCTCAAGATAGCCGACGCCGTGTAGCGACCGGCCTGATCGAGGAGCGCCGCCGCGCGGTCGTCGCCGCCGTCTGCGAGTGCACAGAGTTCGGCGAAGGCGAGATCGACCGATGCGGGGCTCGCGAGGTCGAAGCCGCCGCCCGCGAGCAGGCCGGCGTCGAGCGCTCCGGCCACGAGGCGTTCGGGCGAGCCGACTTCCCAGAAAGCCCTGAAATCACCGACGAAGCGGTCGCCGAACTCCTCGGACGAGACCGGGAGCAGTCCGATGTCGCCCGCATTGCTCGAGATGCCGCGTACCACGACGTCGTCGATCACGAAGCCGGCTCCGACGCCCGTGCCCATGTAGACGACGACGAAGTTGCTCGAACGGGCGACGCCGCCCACCCATTGCTCCGCCACCGCCCCGGCGATGACGTCCTTATCGAGCAGGACCGGCAGACCGGTCGCCGCGCGAAGATGGTCGCGCAACGGCACACGATGCCAGCCGGGCAGGTGCGGCGGGTCGAGCACGAGACCCCGCACCACGTCGACCGGGCCGGGGGAGGCGATGCCCACGCCGAGGATGCGGTCGCGGTCGATCGGTGCGTTCGAGAGCAGGGCGTCGATGTGCTCGCTCACGAGCGCGAGCACCGAGTCGGGGTCGCGAACGGCGGGAGTCGGATGACTCGCGTCGACGACCACCCGACCGGTGAAGTCGAGCAGCACGTAGGTGATCACCGCGGGGTCGAGGTGCACGCCGATGGCGTACGAGCCGCTCGGGTTCAGCTCGAGCATCGTGCGCGGCTTGCCGAAGCCCGAGCTCTGCTTGCCGGTCTCGACCACGAGACCTTGGTCGAGCAGTCGTCGGCAGATGTTCGAGACGGTCTGCGCGGAGAGACCGGTCTCGGCGGTCAACTCGACACGGCTGCGGCCCGACTCCGAACGCCGGATCGAATTGAGCACGACGGCTTCGTTGAAGTCGGCGACGCGCGGCAGGTTGGTGCCGCGGCTCGGCCCATTCCGATCGGGTGAACCGGGACTGTCCACTCCTGCTCCTTGACTGCGATCGATGCCGTGCGGGTCGAGACTCGACCGGCACCGGCGGCGGTGTGTTCTCACGGTACACGGCGTGCGCCGGGGGTGAGGTCGCAGACTGGCGGCCCCACCCCTGGCGCATGACGCTCAGGCTGCTGGTGCGACCAGCTGCGCAGACCGGAACAGCGACGGGTTCTTCGGGGCGGCGCCGATGCCACCGCCCCACTCCAGATAGCCGTCGCGAGCGTCGAGCCCGGTGCTCGCGTCGGCGTCGTTCACGAGGAACGACAGGCCGAACACCGAGGTGGGCGGCGTCTCGTAGCCGAGCGACGACCACGGAACGGTGATGCGATAGCTGGTCGTGCCTGCGGCGTCGTCGCGCACGATGTCGGCGACCGCGCCGGGTGTCACTCCGGCCGGCTGTCCTGGCGGAGCTGCGTGTGTGAAGACGATCGGCCCACTCGATGACAGCGCCGCGGAGACCTCGGTGCGGACGGCTCCCGCAACGCTCGGGAAATCCGAGTACAGCGAGAACTGGATGGAGTCGGCCTGCCAGGCCAGACCTTCCGCTCGATCGGCGGAGTGCTGTTCATCCGTCACGACTGCTGTCGCTACGAACGCGTCGGCGGTGTGGGCGAACTTCACCGTACCGCCGAGATCGGCGGGTTCGGTGCGGGTCCCACCTCGGAGGCTCACCCATCGACCGGTGGCGTCGAGCGAGATCGGGTCGAAGGTGCTCTCGCCGTCGGGCTCGATCGGAGACCAGCTCAGGTTGCCCGAGTTCGTTGCACGACGATCGCCTGAGAACGCTGCGGTCGAATAGGTGGCGTTCGCATACGGCGTGACACCGTCGACGGCGACTCGCGTGATCTCGGTGCCCGACGGCGCCACTGTCAGCGGACCCGGGATCGACCCGGACTTCGAGCCGGCACGCCACGACAGCGTGTCGACAGTCAGCTCAGTTGCGTCGTCATTGTTGGTAACGGCGATGTCGAACGCGTACGAGTACCCGGCCTCATCGGACACCACGGCCGGCCGCCCGGTGACGACCATCGGCGTCACCACGTTGCTGCTCGTGCGAAGGCGTGCGTACACACCGTGCTTGTCGGCAATCGTCGCCGTCAGCTCACGCACCGCGATCTTCGTCGCCGGCGGCACCTCGACCTCGGCCGATGAGGTGTTCTTCGACCCGACGAGCTCGGCGGTGGCACCCGACACGGTCACGGTGTGACGTTGCGAGCCGCGACCGGCGGTCACCATGACCGGCAGGTCGGCGCCCGTCACAGACTGCGCCGACGTCGAGACGCCGAATGGCGACTCCACGACGGTGATCGAATCCGGCGCGCCCTCGAGGTAGACCGGGCTGCCGTCGAGGTCGACGAAGACCTCGCCTTCCCGCGGGGTGAGCGTGGTCGCTGCCCCGAACTCGTCGCTCAGCGAGAGTGGCGCATCGGTGGCGATACGCACCGTCGCAACATCCGTCGACCACATCGCGCGGATCGTCGAATCGGTGCCGACGAGCGGGTACGAGTACACCGACTCGGTACCGAGATCCTCGCGCTCTCCCTGCTCACGGCCGGTCGCCGCGCGGATGAGCACGGCGGTTGCGACCGCGGACGGCTTCGGCGCGATTCCCGTGATGCCCGCACCAGGTCGGCGGAACTGGCCGAAGTTGTGCTCGCGGTTCGTGCGATCGGTGCCGTCGTCGAGGGCGTCGTAGATGAAGAGTTTGTCGGCCCCTGCGTCGCGGGCGAGCAACTGCGCGCGAACGATGCGATCGGCTTGCTGCGTCTCCGTGATGCCCGACGGGTACGTGGCCGCACCGTTCTCGGTCACCCAGATCGGGATGTCGCGCTCGCCCTGGTTCGCCTCGATGAGGGAGACGAGTTGCGGGAACGCACCGGTGAGGTCGGTGTTCTCCGGCTGCACGGCCGGGTCTCCATAGCCGTAGAAGTTCGTGCTGTAGGTGTCGATCAGGTCGAGACCGCCCTGCGCGATGAAGTCCTGCGCCCAGGGGAGTGAGGTGCCGGCCGTGGTCGGTCCGATCACATTGGTGTCGGGGTTGGCCCCGTCGACCGCCGGCCAGAGCTGCTCGAGGATGTCGATGTAGCATGCCGCGGTGATGCCGCACGCACCGTCGTTGAAGCCGGTGCTGTTGTACTCGTTCTGCACGCCGAAGTTCGGCGTGACGTCATCGAAGTACAGCGATGCCTCCTTGGCGAAGTTCGCGAACGCCGCGATGCCCTCGGGGCTCGACGGCGTCTTGCCGCCATCGTAGAGGGCATTACGGTAGCCCCAGTTGCCCATCGAGGTGATGCCACGTTCGGCGGCGCTCCGAGCGCCCCGGTCGAACGGCGACGATGCGAAGTCGAAGACCCCGGGCACCTTCTCGACCCCCGACCAGCTGACGTCGGACCGGGTGTTGCCCCAGCCGACGAGTGCCATGGCGTCGAGCAGTGCTTCTTCGGTGTCGACCGGTTGCCACCCGTAGTGCATGCCGACTGCGAAGAAGGAGTCGGGGTCGAGCGCCCCTTCAGGGGTCGGGGTGACGATGCCGAAGTTCGTCGTTCGGGTGACGGGCGCGCCCGAGTCCGCTGTGGCCGTGAGGCTGTAATAGCCCGGCGGCAGCTCGGAGATCGGCAGTTCCGCTGCGTCATCCGTGACATCGAGGCTGCCGCTGTCGATTGCGGCGCCGCTCGCATCGCCGATCGTGTAGTCGACGCTGTCGGCGGCGGAGGCGAACGTGATGGCTCCTTCCCCCTCCTCGAACAACAGCGAGGGCGAGGTGATGCTCAGTACCGGCGCATCCGTGAACGACACCTCGACTCTGCCGAAGCACACCGGGGGGATGCTCGCGGCGTTGGCCTTGACGTTCACGCGGAAGTCCGCACCGTTCGAGCGATTCTGGAAGCGGATGTCGGCGAGCTCGAGTTGCGTGGTGACCCAGGTGTTGCTGCCGGCGAGGGCGACGTTCGACGAGGCCGTCCACGGCGAGTTCTTTCCGTCGTACTGGATCTCGAGGTTCGTCTGACCGGCGTCGAAGTAGCTCAGGGTGACGAGCGCGCGCGTCGCGCCGGCGGGCTTCACCGCGTCGTCGACGTCGACGTAGAGGTAGTTGTTGTAGGGATCACCTGACATGGTCCAGCACGAGGTTCCCAGCTGTTCGCTCACCGCGTGCGCCGGGTCCTTGTCCTTGTCGCCCGGCCAGGCCCTGACGATGCCGTCGTAGCTCGGCTGGGCGCCGAGCACCGCCGACGCGTCGGGCGATCCGGCCGCGAGTGCGGGGGAGGGGATCGCCGTGATCCCGCCCGCCATCACGAGCGTGGCGATCGCCCCGCCCCAGGCCCGCCGCCGCAGCGGCGGACGTTGTCTCGTGCTCTGCATGCGCATCTCCTTCGATCGCCGCGCCCGAACCGTTCAGGGCGCGTTGCCCATTCGATCGAATCGGCGCACCGTGCCGGGCATCGGTGAACGGCAGCTGGAGTGGTGGGTCTAATTCCATCGAATTGATTTAAAGTAGTGCCCATCCAACCCAAAGATCAAGGGCCGGTCCGTGCGCATCACCGACGAGCGCAATGGGTGATCACGGAATTCATGAGACTCCGACGACCGGTCCCTCGACGAAGACCGGCGAGCTCGTGAGCGGCAGCAGTACTCGACCGCCGGTCGGAGGGAGCGTCTCGGCTCGGCCGAGCACGTCGGTCACGGTGATCGGCCCGGTCGCGGCGATGGTCGCCGTGCCCGCGGCGCTCGCCCACAGGATGCGCATCGTCGCAGCACCCGTGCCGAACACCGCCGAGCGCACCGGCAGGGCGACGGGGTCGCCGCCTGCGTACGACAAGCCACCGATCTTTCGTGCCAGCACGGCTTGCGCCACGATGGCGGGCTTGGGGGCGTGGGCGATGACCGTGGTCATCGTCTCAGGGGTGCTCGCAAGCGGCTGGCGGAGCAGCCCGAAGTTGTGCTCGGTGCTGGTCGGCACCCGCCCGTCGTTGACGAGGTCGTACCAGTAGATGCGCTCGACGCCGTTCGCCAGGGCCACCGCGTAGAGCCGCACGAGGTTGTCGGCCTGCTGCAGCTCGGTAGTGCCGCCGCCGTCCTGCGTCGGCCAGCCCATCTCCGAGAGGTAGATCGGCACGTCGCTGCCGGCGTTGGCCGCTTGCAGCCTGGTGCGCAGGCCGGCGAGGGCGTCGCCGCTACCGCCGAGCCACTCCGGGCCGCCCGGGTAGTGGTACGGGTGCACGCTGTAGGCGTCGAGGTGATCCAGGCCGCCGCGATCGATCAGGTCGGGGGCGAAGCATTTCGTGCCGTCGGGCCTGATGCAGTTGCCGATGCCGATGGTCGCGGGCCCGACGACCGTCGTGCTCGGCCGAACCGCCTTCACCGCCGGCGCGACCCCCTCGAGCACGTCGAGGTAGCATGCCGCGGTGCGACCGCAGGCGCTCGTGTTGAACGTACCGCCGTTGTACTCGTTCAGCACCTCGAGCACATCGAGGTCGTAGTGATCGACGAGCGCCGCGGCGAACGCGCCGAAGGCGGCGATGCCCGTCGGGCTGCTCGGCGTGCGACCGCTGTCGTAGTGCGAATTTGCGCCGTTGGCGATGACCATCGGGGTGATTCCGCGGGCCCGGGCGCCGTCGATGATGGCGGTGAGCCCGGCGGGATACGTGTACGTGCCGGGGGACGTCTCGAAGTTGCTCCAGAACGCGTCCTCACGGATGTGGGAGATGCCGACCTTGACGGCCTCGTCGAGCACACCGACGCCCCAGCCCGGCCGGTTCAGGTGCGTGGCGGCGCCGAAGGGCGAACTCTCGTCGATCAGACTCGTCGGCACCGGTTCGATGACCGCGAAGGACACAGTCAGATCGGTCGCGTTCGGGGCGGCACCCGCATGCAGCGACAGCGTGTAGTAGCCGGGTGAGAGGGCAGAGATGTCGACGGTGGATGCTCCCGCCGACATCCAGCGCACTCCGCTGCCGACGGCGGCGCCGGCTATGTCGGCGATCTTCCAGCTGACCGATGCCGCGGTCGACCCGATCGCGATCGACCCCGGGCCGCGGTGGAAGATCAGGCTCGGCGAGGAGATCGTCAACGTGAACGTCGGGGCGGCTGTGGCTGGACTGGTTCCGCCAGCGGTGAGCATCGTCACCAGGGCGATGAGCGCGGCGACTCGGGCGAGCCGCGCGCGGATGGTCGCGTTCATGAAAGACCTCCGGACGTCGTTGTCGAAGCACGAGGATGCAGGTGGCCGGCCGCGTCGACCGGCCACCTGTTCGCGGTTCAGCGCGTGAGCCGAACCTGCTGGTACTGGGCGAGCTTCCAGTTGTTCACGCCGTTGCCCCACTGCTGCCAGCCGAGAAGGCCGAGCGAGCGGTAGTTGTCGCGGTCGACTTGGTCGCGCTTGTTGATCGCGACGGTCAATGAGAACTCCGGCTCCTCTGGTGACAGCGGCTGGATCTGCTCCCAGGGGATGGCGATCAGGTAGGTGGTGGTCTTCGCGTCCTCGTCGCGGACGACTTCCACCTCTGCGTCGGCCATCATGTCGACGTTGTACTGCCGCGGCAGGGATTCGACGTAGACGCCGTTGCCCTCGAGCGACTGGCCGGCGTAGAGCATGTACCAGTCGGCGCCCCAGCTGCCGAGTCCGCCGCCGGGCCGACCGGGCTGCAGGCCGATCGCGATGCTGTCGCCCGCGGGCAGCCACTCCGCCCGTTTGGCCGGCTGGTACTGCTCTTCGTGAACGACGGCGGAGACGTACAGGTGGCGCTTGTCCCAAGTGGTCCAGACATCGCCGTCGGCGGTCGCGGCATCGATCTTCTGGAAGTTCCCCACCGCGGCGAGGTCGATCGCGGGCACGTCGTCGAGTCCGCTCAGCTGGCCGTGCTTCAGCTTCGGGGTCGCCCGCGACACCGGCGCGAACGCGAACGCGTCGGTGTCGGTGATCGTGCGATCGCCGCCGACGGCGGCAGTGACGGCGGCATCGCGGATCAGGTACGGCTGCTGGCCGGTCAGCGGAACCTCGACGACTCGCGTCTCACCAGGAGCGAGCAGCGGCTGCGCGCCCAGGGTCCCGGTTGCATCGCCGTACGTCCATTCGATCCCGTCGACGGACGCGGGTGCGGCGTTCGAGTGGTTGCTGAGCGTCAGCGCCAACTTCGTGTCGAAGCCCCCGGCGATCGTCGGGGCGACATCGATCGTGACCGTCTCGGGCACGACCTCGGTGGTCGCGGTGGCGAGGCCGGCCGCGTGCCCGTCGAACGTCGCGGTGGCCCGCACAGTGCGGGTACCGCCGACGGTGCCGGCCGGAATCGAGACGACCGTTTCCGACGGGCGCCCGTTCGCGGCGGTCACCTCGATGGTGCGGCCTTCGATCTCGACCGCCGCGTCGCGCTGGCGGCCAGACGGATCGAACCGCACGGTGACCGCGACATCCTCACCGGCGACGGTCGTCTCCGGTGCCGTGATCGTGATCGCCGCTCCGGCCTTGATCGTGTCGACATCGGCGCGCAGGAACACCGGTTCATCGGTGAGGGTCAGGTGCAGGCGGCCTCCGATCGGTTCCAGTACGGTCTCGGCGCCCATCAGGTCGACGGCGGTGATCGGCTCCTCGGCCTTGATCGTCACGGGCTTCGGCGTTCGGTCGGCACTCCACAGCGCGGTGATGGCGCCGTCGGTACCGGCGAAGCGGTATCCCCGCGCGGCCGGATCCTTGCTCTTCACCGTGCCGACGTAGTCGGCACCGGTCAGCTCTCGTGAGGTGGTGGCGTAGGCGACGTACGACGGCTTCGGGTTGATCGAGGTCGCGTCGGCGCTGGTTCGGCGGAGCATCCCGAAGTTCTGCTCCGAGTGGTCGGCCTGGGTGCCATCGTTGATCAGGTCGTACCAGAAGTACTTGGCGATGCCAGCCGCCTTCGCCTCGAGAAGCGACCTCGAGAGCGACTGCGCCTGTGTCTGCTCGTTCACGGCGATCGCCGAGGCCGTACCGACGGCCCAGCCCTGTTCCGTGATCCAGATCGGCTTGGATTCGCCGTGGTTGTACTTCTTGATCAATTCCTGCAGGCCGGCCACGTCGAGTGCCAGTCCATCGGGGGTGCCGGGTGCACGGTAGGGGTGGATCGAGATGACGTCGAGGTGCTCCAGGCCGCCGAGGGCGAAGAACTCCTCGTACCAGTCCAGCGGCACCTTGAACGATGAAGCCCCGACCACTGTGACGTCGGGTGCGACTGCCTTGACCTTGTCATAGGTCGCGGCCAGCATCGCCGCGTAGCACTTGGCCGACTGGGAGCAGACGCCTTTGCTGAAGCCGCCGTAGTACTCGTTCCAGACCTCGACGGCCCCGATGGTATCGCGGAAGTGCTCGGCGACGGCGGCACTGTAGTTGCCGTACGCCTCGTACGCCTCCTCGGTGCTCGGGGTGCCGCCGTACAGGGGATGCCCGTACCCGAGGATGTAGAGCCCGCGCTGACCCTGTGCGGCGAGCTGTTCGGCGATCTGCTCGCTGCCGGGGGAGAAGGTGTAGGTTCCCTTGGTCGCCTCGACGCTGTTCCAGTAGACGGTGTCGATGCGGACGTTGCCGGCGCCGGCACGGGACGCGGCCTCGGTCGCGTCGCTCCAGTCGAAGCTCTCACCGGCCTTGATCGTGTGCGCGTTGATGCCGAACATCGACTCCGCCTGGGCGGTCGGGTCGGCGGGCGGCTTCATGATCGCGAACCCGGCAGTGCGGGTGAGTTCATCACCGGTCGGTCCCTGGCCGGTCGCCGCGATCGTGTAATAGCCGTCGGGCAACGGCTCGGTGCCGATCGTGCCCTGCCGGCTCGCCGGATCGACAGAGGCAGTGCCGGTTCGCACGACCGCGCCGTCGTAGTCGCGGATGCTCCAGGCGATCTCGTCGCTGCGAGCGCTGAGCACGCCGAAGCTCGGCGCATCGCCCGAGTCGAACACGTTGGCGTCGGTCGTCACGGCGAGCTGTACATCGTCGGTGGCGATCGGCGACGGCGCAAGCGTGAGGTCGCCGATGCACACTGGGCCGGCGCTGCCGCCCATGGCCGGCGCCCACGTGGCGATGCGCAGGTCGCCGCCCTGCTGGCGGCCCGTGAAGCCGCCGTCGGCGACGAAGAAGTGCGCGGACTTCCATGTGTTCGTACCCGTCGTCTCGATCACCGTCGTCTGCTTGCCTGCGCCGGAAATTGCGTCGTACGAGATGGTGAACTTGCCGGGTGCGCTGTCGAAGTAGCCGATGTCGATCGAGGCGGCGTTGGCTCCGGTGTGTTTCAGTGCGTCATCCAGCTTGATGTAGATGAAATTGTGGATGCCGCCGCCGAGCTCCCAGCATTCCCGGTCGGCGTAGCTGCGCACCGTGGGTGCGGCGGTGCTGTCGCCGATCCGCACGGTCGCCCCGGAGGATTCGGCCGTGGATCCGAACGACACGGTTGCTGCGGTAACTGCGGTGGGTTCGGCGGCCGTGGCCGGCGCGGCCAACGCACTCATGCCGGCCAGGGTCGCGCTGGCGGTCAGGATGCCGATCAGCCGTTGCCGGTATCGGCCTGGGGCTCTGGGTTTGCGAGTGGGGAACATGGACGTTGACCCTCCTTTGGGGCGTCGATCGCTCGGCGGTGATCCTGCGTAAACGCTTCCGCACGTGTGCTCGATGATCCTTGCCTGCCGAACACGCGGTTGTCAATGCCTCCGAAAAACCGGCTGCGAAGGCCCTGACCACCCGAGCGCTGCAACTGCGGAAGTGCTTACGCGCGTGCGTCCGTGGCGAGATCGACGACGGCTAGGCTGCTGTCGACGGGAAGGCGGCGCATGGCGAAGAAGGTCACGCTCAGCGATGTGGCCTCGGCCGCGGGTGTCTCGATCGCGACAGCTTCTCGAGCGCTCGGCTCGGCGGGTCGCATCTCGGCAGAGACCCGGCAGCGGGTGCTCGCGACAGCCGAACGGCTGGACTTCCAGCCGGATGCGCTCGCGAAGTCGTTCGTCACCGGCAAGAGCGCGACCGTCGGGGTGCTCGCCGAGCAGGCGATCGGGCTCTACAGCATGCCGGTGCTGATCGGCGCGATCGAGCGGCTCAGCGAACACGGCATCGCCACCCTGATGTACGACGCGCGCGCCACCTCGCACGAACTCCTCGCCCATCTGAGACAGCTGCGCGCGCGCAGGGTCGACGGGCTGCTGATCGTCGGCGACACCCCCGACCTGACGAGCCTGGCCGATGCACTGGACTTTCCGGCGCCGATGGTCTTCGCGGATGTCGAGCCGTCTGGGCGGAATTCCAGCGTGGTCATCGCTCCCGACGGTCACCACGCAGGCCTCCTCGCCGGCCGGCATCTCATCGGGCTCGGCCGGCGCCGGATCGCGCACCTTACGGCGTCTGCGGCAGGGCCGGCGGTGCAGCGCCGGGCCGCCGGCATGCTCGAGGCACTCGCCGAGCACGAGTTGCCCCTCGTGCTCGGCGCCCCTTTGCACGGCACCTACTCCCGAAGCTGGGGGGTGGTGGCCGCCGAGCAACTACTCGCAAGCGGCGAGCCGTTCGACGCGATCTTCGCCGGCGACGACGAGATCGCGATCGGCGCCTACACGGCACTCTCCAGGGCCGGCCTCCGGATTCCCGATGACGTCGCGATCGTCGGCTACGACAACCAGCACCGGCCGGTGCATCACGACGGGATCTGGTTGACGAGCATCGAGCCGCGGTTGCACACGGTTGGCAGTCGAGCCGCCGAGGCGCTGCTGGCCTCGATTGCGGGGGAGCAGCCGCCAGCGGTCGAACTGGTGCCCGGTGAGCTCGTGGTCGGCCGCTCGACGATCGGGCCGACGCTCGGAGCGTACGAGCAGATCGCTCCGTAGCCGAATGCCGTGGGCCGGGCTGCGCCTTGCAGCCTCGCGGTTGACAATTTCAATCGAATTGAATTACAGTGACGGCACGCCGTGCGGAACCGCGAGAGAGCCGGATCCGCGCCGTGCGAGTACCGCCCGCCGCTCGAAGAAGAGAGATCCACGTGCACGACAACCGGCTGATCGTCGAGGGCCGACTCCAGCGCTTCGACCAGGAGTTCCTCACCCCCGCCGTCTACCGGAGCGTCAGTCCGCTCGAGGTCTCCGAGTGGTGCGTTCCCGATGAGCCGGTGCCCGCCGCAGACGCACTGGGGGAGCGGTACGAGCCGATCGGCCTTCCGCATCGTTGGGGCCGTCCGTGGTCGACGACATGGTTCAAGGGCCGGGGCACGGTTCCGGACGAGTGGTTCGACGAACACGGGCGACTTCCGGACGCCACGCGACTCGAAGTCGTCGTCGACCTGGGGTTCTTCGGCGATCGGCCGGGATTCCAGTCCGAGGGACTCGGTTACCGCGCCGACGGCACCATCATCAAGGCGGTGTCACCGCGCAGCTCGTACCTGCCATGGAGCGGCGGGCCGGGGAGCGACATCGAGGTCTACGTCGAGGCGGCAGCCAATCCAGATGTCGCGGGAGATTACGATTTCCTGCCCACTCCGCTCGGCTCGAAGGCGACTGCCGGCGATCAGCCCATCTACGAGTTGCAGCAATTCAGCGTCGCCCTGCTCGACGAGGCGGTCTGGGCGCTCGCCCGCGACGTGTGGACGCTGAGCGGACTCATGTACGAGCTCGGCACCGACACTCCGCGACGCCACGACATCCTGCGCAGCTTCGAGCGCATGCTCGACCTCGCCGACCCCGCCGACGTCTCCGGTACTGCGGATGCCGCACGCACTGCGATCGCCGGAGCGCTCGCGAGTCCCGCGAGTGCGAGCAGCCATGACGTCGTCGCGATCGGTCATGCGCACATCGACTCCGCGTGGCTCTGGCCCGTGCGCGAGACGGTGCGCAAATGCGCTCGCACGTTCTCGAACGTGCTCTCGCTGATGGACGAGTACCCGGAGTTCCGATTTGCATGCTCCTCGGCGCAGCAGCTCGCGTGGATCAAGGAGTCCTACCCCGAGCTCTTCGCCCGCATCAAGGAGAAGGTCGCCGCGGGGCAATTCATCCCGGTCGGCGGCATGTGGGTCGAGCCCGACATCAACATGCCGGGCGGTGAGGCGATGGCACGTCAGTTCGTCGCGGGCAAGCGGTTCTTCCTCGAGGAGTTCGGCGTCGATACCCAGGAGGTGTGGGTGCCCGACACGTTCGGGTATTCGGCGGCATTGCCCCAGATCATCAAGGCGAGTGGCTCGAAATGGTTCGTCACGCAGAAGATCTCGTGGAATCAGGTCAACCAGATGCCGCACCATACCTTCCTCTGGGAGGGCATCGACGGCAGCCAAGTGCTCACGCACTTCCCGCCGGCCGACACCTACATCTCCGAACTCTCCGGTGCCGAGCTCGCCCACGCGGAGCGGTCGTTCCGGGAGAACGGTGCGGCATCCGTCTCCCTGGTGCCGTTCGGATGGGGAGACGGTGGCGGCGGACCGACCCGGGACATGATCGAGGCGGCGGGTCGGTTGAAGTCGCTCGAGGGTTCGCCGAGAGTGTCGATCGACTCGCCGCAGGCGTTCTTCGAACGGGTCGAGGCAGAGTACGTCGACCCGCCGGTGTGGTCGGGGGAGCTGTACCTCGAATTGCATCGCGGCTCGCTGACCTCGCAGCACCTGACGAAGCAGGGCAATCGCCGCGGCGAACACCTGTTGCGCGAGGCGGAACTCTGGGCGGCCACGGCGGCCGTGCGCGAGGGGGTGCCGTACCCGTACGACGAACTCGAGACAAGCTGGCACACCGTACTCCTGCAGCAGTTCCACGACATCCTCCCGGGCTGCTCGATCGCCTGGGTGTATGAGGACGTCGCGCGGAACAACGCCGCGCTCACCGAGCGAGCCACCCGCATCATCGAGGAATCCGCGTCAGCGCTCGTCGGCCCCGGCGTGCGGCAGCTGTCGTTGAATCCGCGACCGCAGACCGCGTCCGGTGTGGCGCCGCTCAGCATCGCCGTGCCAGTCGCCACCGGCCAGGCACCGACGCTCACCGCTGACGCGGATGGCGACGGCTTCGTGCTCGACAACGGGTTGGTGCGCGCGAAGATCGATGGGCGCGGGCTGCTCGTATCGCTCCGCGATGCGAGCACCGGCCGTGAGGCGATCGCACCGGGGGAGACGGGCAATCTGCTGCAGCTGCACCGCGACATCCCCAACAAGTGGGATGCATGGGACATCGACGACCACTACCGTCGAGTCGTCGAAGACCTCGACACGGTCGACTCGCTGCGAACGGTGACCGGCTCCGACTCGGTCGCGGTCGTCGTCGAACGGGGCACCCGTGATTCGCGCATCACGCAGACACTTCGACTCGATCGAGGGGCGGCATCGCTCGAGATCCACCACGACATCGACTGGCACGAGACCCGCAAGCTGCTGAAGCTCGCGTTCCCGTTCGATGTGCACGCGGACCGCTCCGCCGCCGAGACCCAGTTCGGCCATGTGTTCCGGCCCACCCACACCAACACCTCGTGGGATGCCGCGCGGTTCGAGATCTGCGCGCACCGCTGGATCCACGTGGGCGAGCCGGGATACGGCGTCGCGATCGCCAACGAGTCGAGCTACGGCCATGATGTGGCCAGGAGCACCCGCGACGACGGCGGGACGACCACGACCGTGCGGGTATCGCTGCTGCGGGCACCGGTGTTCCCGGATCCGAATGCCGACCAGGGCAGGCACGAGCTGACCGTCTCGATCCGTCCGGGCGCAGACATCCGTGCCGCGGTCGACGAGGGCTATCGGATGAACCTGCCTCAGCGCACGATCACCGGCGGGCGCGATGTGGCGCCGCTCGTGCGCGTCTCGCATCCCGCCGTCATGGTCGAGGCGGTCAAGCTCGCCGAGGACCGCAGCGGTGACCTCATCGTGCGGCTCTACGAAGCGGAGGGCACGAGGGCGGTCACAGACGTGGAGTTCGACGTCGACGCGGCATCCGTCACCGTCGTCGATCTGCTCGAGCGCGAGATCGAGCCGACGGCCGGCACGAAGCTCTCAAGCACTGGCGCGCGCCTGGCGCTGCGCCCGTTCCAGCTCGTCACCCTGCGGGTTCGGTGGTCGTCATGACGACGTTCGGCCCGCGGGTGACCCAGAACCTCCCGGCACAGCGAAGGGAGGGTCCGACGACCCGTCGGTAATGCTCCGAACTCCGCGCCTCGCCTACGCTGGCAAGTCGCGGATGCCTCTATTGATTGCACCACTCGGGCGACAGCCGCCCGACTACGAAGGAGTAGATACATGCGTTCACGCAAGAAGCAGTGGTTCGGCCTCGCGGCCATCACGGCTGCAGCAGCCTTGGCCCTGTCCGCCTGCTCGGGCGGTGGCACCGAGTCCGAGGCCCCCGCGGCCGACCCCGATGCGAAGGTGACGATCACGGTCGGCGAAATGCCGACCGCCGACCAGGCCGCATCGCTCGAGACCTTCAACGACAAGGTCGCCCAGTTCGAAGAGCTCTACCCCAACATCACGGTGAAGGGCGATGAGACGCGGTACGACACGTCGACGTTCAACGCGATGCTCGTCGGGGACACGCTGCCGACGACGCTCGCCGTTCCGTTCACCGACATGCAGGCCTTGATCGCTCGCGGCCAGGCTGCTGATGTCACCGACTACATGGCCGGCAACGAGACGTTCGCGGAGCTGAACCCCGACCTCATCTCCGTCGTGCAGGACGCCGACGGTCGCAGCTACGGCGTGGTTCGTCAGGCGTACACGATGGCGCTCATCTACGACCGGGCGCTCTACGAGCAGGCCGGTCTCGACCCCGACGACACGCCGACCACGTGGGAGGGTGTGCTCGAGAACGCGAAGACCATCACCGAGAAGACGGGCAAGCCCGGATTCGTGCTGCCGACGACCGGCAATGCGGGCGGTTGGCTCCTGACGACCATGGCGTACTCGAACGGGTCACTGGTCCAGGAGACCGAGGACGACACGACCACCGTCACGATCGACACCGACGCGATGAAGGATTCGCTCGAGTTCCTCCACGATGTGCGGTGGGGCGCGAACGCGGCGGGTTCGAACTTCCTGCTGGGCGGCGATGACATCCGCAACGAGCTCGCCGGTGGAAACGTCGGCCAGACGGTCAACGGTGCCAACATCTACAACGATCTCGTCGTGAATCGCGGTATGGCAGGGGAGAACGTCGGCATCGCACCGCTGGCCCAGGCAGAAGACGGTCTCGGAGCCCTCGGCGGCGGGGCGATCCAGTGGTTCAACCCGAAGGCCACGGCCAACGAACTCGCTGCGGCACTCAAGTGGACCGAGTTCTACTGGCTCAACAAGTACATCGATGAAGACGCCGCGGTCACTGCGGCCGAGACGCTGTCGGCCGATGGCAAGCCTGTCGGTTCGCCCGAAGTGCCGATCTTCGGTGACGAGGCCTACGAGACGTACCTCGGCTGGATCGAGCCCTACATCAACGTCGACCGCGACAACTACACGGCATACTTCGCGAGCCTCACCGAGCTGCCGATCGTGCCGGAGCCGGCCGTGAAGGCGCAGGAGCTCTACGCCGCGCTCGACCCGATCGCGCAGGCGGTCTTCACTCGCGAAGACGCCGACATCGATCAACTGCTGGCTGACGCGGAAGTTCAGGTCCAGGCGCTCGTCGACGCCGGCTGACACACTGCACCCCGGGGAAGGGGGGAGACGGCCGGTCTCCCCCTTCCCCTCCCCCCACCCCGCACCCGAAACGAGAGGGAGACGATGGCCGTCGATGCTCAACCCATGATCCGGCGCCCAGCGCGACCCACCCCTGTACGCCTGTGGAACTGGGTGCGGCACGGCGGGATCTCGACATTCCTCTTCCTCGTGCCGCTGCTGTTCACCTTCGGGTACTTCGCGTGGTGGCCGATCCTGCGAAGCCTCGCGCTCGCATTGCAGAAGACGAACCTGATCACCGAACCCACCTGGGTGGGACTGGAGAACTTCCAGCGGGTGCTCGCCGATCCGATCCTCGGCACTGCAGCACTGAACACGCTCTGGTTCGCGACCCTCGCGCTCGTCATCGGCTTTCCGGTGCCGATCCTGCTCGCCACGCTGATGGCTGAACTGCGCCGTACCCGACAGGTCGCGAGCGTACTCGTCTACCTGCCCGTCATCATCCCGCCCGTCGTCGCGGTGCTGCTCTGGAAGCAGTTCTACGACCCTTCAGCCGACGGCCTCTTCAACAGTGCCCTCGGCGTGATCGGGCTCGGCCCGTTCCCCTGGCTGCAAGACGGCGCCACGGCGATGCCGAGCATCGTGGTGCAGGCGACCTGGGCCGGGTTCGGCCAGTCGACGATCATCTACCTCGCCGCGCTCATGTCGATCCAGTCCGAGCTCTACGAAGCCGCCGAGATGGACGGTGCCCGCGTCTTCCGGCGCTTCTGGCACGTCACCCTGCCGCAGATGCGCGGCATCATGCTCCTCATGCTGCTGCTGCAGATCATCGGCACCATGCAGGTCTTCACCGAACCGTTCGTGATGACCGGCGGCGGCCCCGAGAACAAGACGGTCACCGTGCTGATGCTCATCTACAACTACGCCTTCATCCAGGGCGACTACGGCAAGGCGACGGCGCTCAGTCTGTTGCTCGCCGTCGTGCTCACCATCGTCTCCGCCATCTACCTGCGCGCGACGCGAAGCTGGAGCAAATCATGACCGCGACTCTCGAATACCCCACCACCGAAGCCATCGTCACTGCCGAGCTGCCCGACCCCTCGTCGAAACGGCGCCGCAAGCGTCGGGTCACCGAACCGGACGACCGATCGAACCTCTCCGACCTCGACCGACGCAGCCGCCGCGTTCGCGTTGGTCTGACGATCATGACGTTCGTCCTCATCGCCGTGCTCGTGCTCATCTCGGCAGGCCCGCTCGTGTGGCTGGGCAAGGCGGCGCTCTCCACGAGCCAGGACATCCTCCGCGAGCCCTTCGCCTGGTGGCCGAGCGGCATCCAATGGCAGAACCTCTCCGACGCGTGGGTCAAGATCAACATCGGCCAGTACTTGATGAACACCGTCTGGATCGCCGCCGGAAGCTGGTTCTTCGGCATGCTCGTCGCCCTCACCGGCGGCTACGGCATCTCGGTGCTCCGACCGAAGTACGCCAAGGTCGTCAACGCGGGGGTGCTCGCGACCCTCTTCATCCCCGGCATCGTCTCGCTCATCGCGCAGTACCTCACGGTGCTCGACATGCCGTTGCTCAACATCAACCTCGTCAACACCTTCTGGGCCGTCTGGTTGCCGGCGGCCGCCAACGCCTTCAACGTGCTGCTCGTGACCCGCTTCTTCGACAGCCTGCCGAAAGACGTGTTCGAGGCCGCACGCATCGACGGCGCCGGCAGCTTCCAGATCTTCTGGCGCATCGTGCTGCCGATGTCGAAGCCCATCATCGGGGTCACTTCGCTGCTGACGATCATCGGCGCGTGGAAGGAGTTCCTCTGGCCGTTGCTCGTGCTGCCGTCGCCGGGACTGCAGCCCCTCTCCGTCGGCCTCTACCGGGTGACCGCGACCGCGGACCTGAGCCTCCTCATGGCGGGAATGTTCATCTCGGTCATCCTGCCGATCGGGCTCTTCCTGATCTTCCAGAAACAGTTCCTGAAGAGTGCCGGTCAGGCCGGCGCGATCAAGGGCTGAGCCCGTCCTGCGAGCTGACGCGGGTTGTCCCGGATCGGCTCGCTCGGCGTGAGGTCGGCCCGGCAGCGGAGCGGTCGCTGCAGGGCCGACCAACGGTCGTGGATGGATCACGTGTGCGGGTAGGCGCTCAGCCAGCCGCACATTCCGAATCGTTCGTCGGCTTCGGCACCGTGCACCCCCGCGCCCCCGAAGTGCCGGGTGTCGGCTGCAGCGATCGCGTCGAGCTGGCGCTCGGTGGCAAGGGCCGCCGACCATGCGCCGCCCTTCCAACGTTGCCGCCACGCTGGGGTCAGCGCGGCGACGAGATGCGAGGCGCGCTCATGGAAGGCGCGGAGCGGGCCGAGATCGCCGGCGAGTGCCGCCTCACGCAGCGCGGAGAACCCGGCGAGTGCACGGTCCCGCCGTGCGAGCGCGCCGTCGAGTGATGGCACACCGCCAGGCGGTGAGAGGCGCGCCGCCGCTTCGTACGCCGCCCGTGACGCCAGATCGGTCGAGGGGAAGGTCAGTACCGCGTCGCCGGCCTCGGGCAGGCCCGAGTTCTGCATGATGACGACGAGCTCGAGCGCATCGTCGTTCACCAGCCGGTGGATCGTGCCCGGGTCGAACCAGAGCAACGTGCCCGGCCGGAGTCCGGTCTCGATGAAGCCCCCTTGCAGGGTGAGCGTCTGCACGCGCCCGTGGCCGCCGGTGACGAGGTATCCCTCGGAGCACACCGTGTGCAAGTGCGGGCTTCCGCCCCGCAGCCCGTCGGCGCCAGGGGCGGTGTAGACGCGAAGTCGCGTGACTCCGACGCCGCCGGGGAACAGGCCCGCACCCTCGAACTCAGCGTGCGCCACCGCGCCGCCATTCCTCGATCTCCGCGCGCCCCCAGGCGCCGTCGACCACGGTGACGCGGTAGCCGACGCGAACGGATGCCCCGGGCTCGAGCTCGAAAGTGCGGTCGAACGCCCACGACGGATTCACCGCCGCGAACTCCTCGGAGCGAACGAACCATCGCGTCTCGAAGCGACCATCGTCGGTGATCGGTTCGAAGACGAGCGTCGACGAGCGGTTGACGCCGTCGTGGTCACCGACGAAGGCGAGCCATGCGGCATCCGTGCCCCTCGCGTCGGCGGCGCTCGTCTCGCCGTCGGTCGCGGTGATCACTCGGCCGCCGGTGAAGCTGCGCGGGCCGCGCCACCAGAGGCCGCTGTAGCCCGAGCCGGTGAGGCCGCGGGTCGCGGGACTGCCGAACGAGAGCGTGGCCGTCGTGATGTTCTCGAGCTCGCTGCGCCACTCGAGCGACCAGGCGCGACGGGCGACGTCGACCTCGGCGAATCGCAACGAACGATGTTCGGCGACGAGCCCGTCGCCGTGGGCGGAGCGCCACCGCAGCTCGTGTTCGAGCAGCACGCCGCCCGAGGCATCCGTCTCAGCGACGATCTCGCCGATCGGTGCCATGCAGCCGACGTTGTCGAGCGCCACGTATCCCTCGCCGTCGACGTAGGTGTGACCGCCCCAGAGGTTGTGGCCCGAGAGTTCGGTGCAGGTCAGCTGCAGGCCCTTGTGCCAGCGATGATCGTGCGGCCGATAGTTCGTCACCACGTCGCCGGCGACCGTGCGCAGCGGATGCAGGTACGGCTTGGGGGCCTCGAACTGCTCGGGGTCGGGGCGGTGCACGTAGGAGGCGAGTTCGATGCCGTCGTGCGAGACCACCACCTCGGCGCCGTCGACGTAGGAGATGATCACGAACGCGCCTCCGATCGGAGCGCGAGGCCTCCGTTGAGCGATGAGTAGAAGGGATCGCCCGGCGTGATGCTGCCGCGTCGCACGATCTCACCGGTCAGGGCCGACTTGTACAACGCCGTCACGAGTTCCAGCGCAGCACGGCCGCCGGCGCCGCTCGTCTCGGGGCGCCGGCTGGCTCGCAGGTCGGAGATGAGCCGACGGAGCTGCGGGGTGTGCGTGCTGCGTTCGTCGGGCAGCTCGTCCGCCCACGTCGCAACTTCCTCGGCAGGGAGGCCCGGTGCGGGCGTGTAGACCCAGTCGTCATTGCCGTAGCCGTAGAGATGGGAGAGTTCGACAGTGGCGCGTTCGGTGTCGACGCGGACGCGGCTGAGCTGCGCCGGCGAGACCGCGCTGTTGGCGATCGTCGCGATGACGCCGCTCTCGAGGCGTACCCACGCGGCAGCGACGTCGTCGGTCTCGATGTCTCGGGCGAGCCGGTTCACGGTCGCCGAGACCTCTCGCCACTCGCCGAGGAGGCTCAGCATGAGGTCGATCTGGTGGATGCCGAGCGCCATGATCGGGCCGCCGTCACCGGTGAAGCTGCCCCGCCAGGGCGCGGCGAAATAATCGTCGCCGCGGTACCAGGTGGTCTGGCAGTGCGCGATGAGCGGATGTCCGAGTGCCCCCGATGCCAGCAGGTGCCGTGCGTGCTGCGCGCCCGAGCCGAAGCGCTGTTGGAACACGATCGGGGCGTACGGGCCGCCGTCGCGCTCGCCGGCGATCATCTCGTCGTACTCGGCGAGGCTGAGGGCCGGTGGCTTCTCGCACCAGACCGAGATGCCGGCGGCGAGACATGCCATGACCTGCGCGCGGTGCAGCGACGGGGGTGTGCAGAGGATCACGAGGTCGGGTCGGGCGTCCAGCGCCTTGGCCAACTCGGTGGTGTGGTTCGGGATGCCCCATCGCTCGGCGAACTCGGCGCCGCGCGCGGGGTCGATCTCGACGACCGTCTCGACGACGATTTCGGCGTCGCCGATCTCGCGGATCGACGGCAGGTGCACGTCGTGGGCGATGCCGCCTGCGCCCACGAGGGCGACACGGAGCGGCAGGCGGGCGGAAGGGGTGGGTGTGTCCACTGGGGGTCCTTTCTCAGCGCCGCAGGCGGAGCTCGAATACCCGGGCGGCCGCCCCGGGTGAAGCCTCGACGTGCAGCGTTCCCTCATGGTCGATGTCGGTCGCCCAGGCCGCGGCAGCGACCGGGTACGCCTGGGTCGCGGCATCGACCGCGAGGCCGGGCAGTCGCACGCGCTGCGCCGCGCCGCGCGACCACACGGCGAGCAGTGCGGTGTCGTCGTTCTGGAGCGTCAGGGCGAGTACGTCATCGTTCCAACCGGGCAGGCCGAGCGGCCAGAGCGGATGACTCGAGGCGATGCGGTCTCGCCAACCGCGATGCAGTTCGACCGCCTCGTGCACGAGTTCGAGTTGGGCCGGGCGGAGGCGATGCAGGAACCCCGAGAGCATGAGGCGGCCGGTGATGCCGGCCGTCATGGCGAAGGCGGTCTCCTCGTCGCTCATCGACTCGGCCGGATATGCCCAGTTGGCAGCCTGCTCGGGTGTCATGCTGGCCGGCGCGGCGGCCGCGATCGGCGGGTACAGCAGCGCGTCCTGCTGGTCGCTGGTCGACTGGAGATGGGCGACGGAGAGCAGCCCGTAATCCATGCGCATCGCGCCTGAGGCGCAGTTCTCGAAGATGACCTCGGGGTGGCGCTCCTGCGCTGCGAGCAGCCAGGATCTGAACGCCCGGGTGTGCCCGAGCAGGCCCGCGCCGGCGCCGGTCACGGCGGTGTCGGTGCCGACACCAGGATTGATGTTGTAGTCGAGTTTGAAGTACGAGACGCCGTACTCGCTCACGAGGTGGTCGACCGTCTCGTCGAGGTGGTTCCGCGCCGCAGGGTGACGGAAGTCGAGATGGTACCGGTGGTCCTCCATGACCCGTTCGCCGAATCGCGAGAAAAAGGCGTCGGCGGGCAGTTCGCGGGCGATGGGCGACTCGATACCGACTACCTCGGGCTCGAGCCAGATGCCCGAACGCATGCCCCGTTCGTGGATGCGGTCGATCACGTTGCCGAGTCCACCACTGAACCGGGTGGGCGCCTCGCGCCATGCCCCGATCTCGCGCCAGTACTCGGCCGCGTCGGTGAACCAACCGGCGTCGATGCAGAAGTACTCGGCGCCGGTATGTGCGGCCGCGTCGATCAGGGGCAGCAGAGCTTCGGTCGACGGCGCGCCCATGAGGGTGTTCATGTAGTCGTTGTAGATCACCGGCAGGGTGTCGTCGATCGGGCGACGGTGTCGCAGGCCGCGACGATAGTCGGTGAGAGCGGCGAATACGGCGTCCCGACCGCCGTCGGCGACGACGAGGCCGACCGGCACCGTGGTGAAGCTCGCTCCGGGTTCCAGGCGCATGGCGAACTGGTGCTCGAGGTCGCTCGGCCCGAGCGCTGCGAGCACGACCGAGTGCTGCGTCCTGGTCAGTTCCCAGCTCCAGCCGGCACTCGTCTCGAGCTGCCAGGCGAGCGAGGGCCCGTCGTCCGAGACGAGCACACCGGTCGGCAGCACCTCCCCACTCGACCAGGATCCGTGACTCGAACGCACGAACCGGCCACGGCCGTCTTGACCGTGCGCGGCCAGCCCGAGCTCCGGCAGCACCTCGTCGAGCGGCTGCTCGTGCCAGCGGCTCTCGGCGAGCCACTCGCTCTCTCCCCACAGCACTCGATGTCCGCCCGACCCGCCTGCGCCGGCGTCGGCGAGCTCGAGGCTCAGCGAGCCGACAGCGGTGAGCACGATCGGCTCGGATGCCCCGTTGTGCACGGTCTGGGTGACTTGCATGCCCGAGCCCGCGTGCACGCGGAACTCGCTCATGACCACGAGCTGCGTGAGATCGTCGAGCTGCCGGATGCGCAGGCACTCCAGGCCGTTGCGGCGTTCGACATCGTGGTCGACGTAGCGTAACCGTTCTCCGATGGCCGAGCGCACGAAGCTCTGGCTCGTGCGCCCGCGCTGTTCGGCGGCCGTGAAGAGGTCGACGAGCGCGTGGGCGGTCACTGCCGAGGCATCCGTGCCGATCGAGAGGTGCGACAGGTGCACGGGGTGGTCGCCGATGCGGAACTGCAGGCGCAGCGCGCCGGCGCTCCAGTCGATCCGCGTCGACATCGACGTGTGAAGCGTGGTGTCCGTGGTCATTGGCCTGCGTCCCCGTCAGCCGAAGATCTCGTCGAGGAAGGCGAGGTGGCGCTGCGTGTGGTGCCATTGCCCGCCCTCGTGGCCGTTGTACGGATAGACCGCCATCTGCTTCTCGTCGCCGGCGTATGCGTTGTACGCGGCGTAGACCGTCGACGGCGGGCAGACCGCGTCGTACAGGGCGACCGAGAAGAGCGCCGGTGCGGTCGCACGCGCGGCGAAGTTGACGCCGTCGAAGTAGGAGAGGGTTCGGAAGACGGATTCCTCGTCGCCGCGCTGCGACTGCAGGTAGCGGGCGAGCTCGTTGTACGGGCTCGCATCGGTGATGCGCAGCGCGCGGCGGAAGTGGCTGAGGAAGGGTACGTCGATCGTGGCGCCGGCGAGGCCGTCGCTGAGCCCGGCGGCGGCGAGGGCGATGCCGCCGCCCTGGCTTCCGCCCGCGACGACTACCCGCTCGGGGTCGACCGCAGCATGAGTGCGGGCTGCATCGACCGCGCGAGCGGCATCGGTGAAGACGCGGCGGTAGTAGTAGGAGCTCGGGTGCTCGATGCCCGCGGTCATCTTGCCCGGCACCTGCGGGGCGCTGCCGACCGGGTCGGGCGTCGAGCCGACGCTGACGCCGTTGCCCTGGCCGCGGGTGTCCATCACGAACACCGCGTACCCCGCGGAGGGCAGCAGGCTCCATTGCTCCGCATGCCCGCGACCGCCGCCGTACCCGATGAATTGCACCACGCACCCGCGCACGGGCTCGTGCCGCGGCCGGAGCATCCAGCCCCGGATCGGGTGGCCGGCGAAGCCGGGGAACGTCACGTCCTCGACGATGAGGCTGCGCATAGCCGAATCGACGGCGTCGAATCTGGCCGAGCCGTGCTCGCGGGACTCGGCGAGGGTGTCGCGCCAGAATGCGTCGAAGTCGGCTGGCTCCTCGCGCTCCGGGCGGTAGGTCTCGAGTTGGTCGACGGGCAGATCGAACTGGGCCATGCGTGTCCTCGCAGTGTGGTGGGGTGTCGTGGAGTCGGTGTGGAACTTGTCAGGAGGAATGGGACGGCACCGCGACGGGTACCGGCTCGGCGAACGCCAACTGCTCCTGCGCGATGCGCGCGTGGTCGAGGCGGGAGCCCGGTCGCGCCGGTGCCACGAGTCGGAGCTCGACGTCACCGCCCTCGCCGGCGACGATGCGGGAGAGCTGCACCGTGGCACCGTCGAATTCCGCTCGAAGCGATGCATCTGCTGCGCGGCCGGGAGCGGGGTCAGCGGCTCCGTTGGCGGGGGCGAGGCGAAGGGCGCCCGCTGCGATGACCGGCCCGAGCTCGTTCAGCACCAGCGGGCGTGCTTCGTGCTCGGCGAGCCAGAGCACGTCGATGTCGAGTCCGGTGTCGGTGACCGTGACCCGCGCGGGGCGCGGCCGGCCGTCGAACTCGGCGTGCGCGAGCTCCCAGTCGAAGGCGGCCGCCGCGGTCCGCACAGTCACGGTGCGCGCATCGTCGACGACCGTGCCGGGCGAGGCCGGCGTGCCGTCGACGAACACGCGGCTCGCGGCATCCGTGCCGTGCAGTGAGAAACGCACGAGCAGCTCCCTCGCCGGCAGCGACTCACCCGCCCCGACCGCGTCGAGGTGGATGTGCCGGTCGCCCGCCGGGGTGGCGAGCGAGAACGACCAGAGCACCTCGGATTCGTGCTGCACCGAGCTGAACGAGCCTGCGGCGAAGCCGAAGCCGTCGTGAACGACGGATGCCGAGATGGAGTGGCTCGGCGTCTCAGCGCGGTTCGCGACGTCGCCGGGTTCGGCCCAGTGGCCGAGCAGCATGCGGCGTTGCAGCCAGGTGTCGCCGTGGTTGACGCTGCCGAGGGTGACCGGGCCGTCGAACCAGCTCGTGCCGGTCGCGGGTACGACGATGGCAGGATGGCCGGCGGCGCCGGTACGGGAGACTCCCGCGACCTGGCCCTCGATGTAGTGCACCTCGTCGAACGCCTCGCGCACCGTGACCCGGCCAGGGTCGCGGTCGAGACGGTTCCGAAGGTCGGCCGGAATGCGGTAGTCGAGCACGGCGTCGTGCACCGCCTCCGTCGTTTCCGTGAGGGTCTCGTCGTCGAAGAACGACCAGGTCTCGGGCGCCACCCGTTGCAGCACCGTCAGCGGCCCCTGCGTCTTGCGCAGGTCGGTCGCGTAGCAGCGGGCCATGGGGCCGGCCAGTTGCCCGGTGGCCGGGTGCCACCTGGCGAGGAAGTGCTCCCAGGCGAGTCGTTCGAGGTCGACGGCGAGCGGGGTCAGCTCGGGGTCGGCGACGTACTGGCGCACTTGGGTGAACGCCTGGATGACGACGTTCCAGTAGGACGGGGAGTTGTACTCGGCGAAGCTGCGGGCGCGCAGGAGCTGAGTGTGCAGGTGGCGGAAGCGTTCGCGACCGTACGCCTCGAGCTCGCGGTCGTCGAGCAGTCGACCCGCCGCCAGAGTGACGAAGGCGCCCTTCACCGCGATGTTCGTGTAGTCGATGTCGACGTTGCGCCGGATGATCGACCGGGCTGCGTGCCCGAGCGCTCGCTCGGCATGCTCGCGCAGCCGAGCGTCGAGCACGTCGGCGTGACGGAAGAGCATGAGGGCGAGGTACTCGCCCATGAAGTCCGCCCAGTTCCAGTCGGGCGGCACCATCTCGCTGAGCGGCTCTTCGGCCCAGTAGGCCCAGATGCCGTACGTCGTGCTCGCAGGATCGACGTCCTGGTGTGCGAGCACGGCTGCGAGCACCCGCTCCGCGCGCGCCGAGCGCAATTCGCCGTCGACCTCGACGTCGCCGCTGCGCGCGAGCTCGAGCAGGGTGAGGGCGTACGCGAGGCTCTCGCGCAACCGATGCGCGTTGCCGGTGACGATCCTCGTGTGGATCGGGTTGTATACGGCCGGCACGAGGAGCAGCTCGGCGGCGGGGTCGTATTGCGCGTCGCCGAGCGAGCGAGCGGCGTTCAGGAGCAGGGGGTCGGCATCCACAGGGTCATCCTCATCGATTCGTGCTGGTCGTCGTTCTGGTGGTGCGGTTTGCGCGGTCGGAGCGGTCGGGTCTGCCCGGGCGGTCCGCTCCGCCCGGGCGTCGAAGGGCGGGCGGATGCCCGATGGTGGCCGCATCTCGAGCGACCGGCAGTTCGTCCCATCCGATCAGATCGAGCCCGAGGCCGGCGGCCTCGTGGAGGATCTGCGCTAGGCGGTCGGGGTGAAGGTGGTTGCCGGCACCCGCCTCGGCGATCTCGTGGGCGTACAGCGTGAGGGAGCCGCCCTGGTCGGCGAGGTCCCGCAGCAGCGCGCTCAGCACGGAGTGATCGTCTGGGTGGGGTACGGCACCACGACCGGTGTCGCACCCGCGGCCGGGGTGCACGCGTCGGCGGGTGTCGTCTCCGGGAGCGATGATCGCCGTTCGTGCCAGTGCCGCATCGGCGGTGCGCGGCCCGCCTCCGCGCACCCGATCGAAGACCTCGAGCAGCACGCCATCGCTCGTCGCGTCTCGCCGGGAGTTCGGGCAGGCGAAATGGCGGGCCGATGCGCCGAGGGCCGCGAGCGCCTCGATGCTCGGGCGGATCTCGAGGTCGAGGTACCTGTCGGCACCGAGCTCGGAGATCGCGTCGTCGGCGTTCCGGTGGCGAGCGCCATGCGAGCCGACCGTGTGCCCGTCAGCGAGCAGTCGCTCGATGCCCGCCTGTTCCGTGGCGTCGAGCAGATCGGCCTCGACCACGAAGAACGTGGCGCGAGCATCGACTGCATCGAGCAGCGGCAGTGCGTCGACCCAACCGTCGACGTGACGGTCGTCGAAGGTCAGGAGGAGCCGGCCGGCGTGGTCCGTCACGCCGGCACCCGCGACGGGGCATCCATGGCGCCCCTCGTCTCGACCTCGGGAACGATCGCCCCGTTGCTGCTGAGCAGTTCGCGCAGCGCGCTCCGCGGGACCTCGTCGATGGCGACGCCGAGCCGAGCGGCCAACGCTGCGGCCGCTCCCGCAGCCTGTCCCGTCGCCATGGCGGTCGCCTGCACCCGTGAGGCGGAGTTCGCCTCCTGGTCGCCCGAGATGCAGCGCCCCGCCACGATGATGTTGCGGTTCTCCCGTGGCAGCATGGTCGAGAGCGGGATCGTCGCCACCCTGCCCCGTTCGAGGTAGGTCTTCGCGATGCCGTCGCCATCGGGGCGATGGATGTCGATGGGGTAGTAGCTGTAGCAGACGGCATCGTCCCAGACCCGTCCGCTGAGGTACTCGGCACCGGTGAGGCGCCGGACGCCCTCGATTGTCATCGACTCGCGTACTCCGGCCTCGATCGCGCCGTACGTCACGGTCAGTCCCTCGAGACCCGGGAGCGGCTTGAGGAAGCGGTAGATGCGCAGGAGCGCCGCGCGCGCGTCGATCTCCGCGGCGGTGCGCCCCGCGCTCGTCGAACCGTCGATTCCCGGCAGGTGGATCGCGTTCTCGCCGTGCTTGCGCAGGAACGGCTCGAGCACGTGCCCCGAGGCGCCGAAATCCGCGGCACGGATGCTCCCATCCGCGATGGCGCGATCATATGCCTCATCGAGCAGGCGGTAGTCGAGTCGCTCGACGTCGTAGCCGCCGAAGAGCACCGCGAGGGTGCCGGGCTGGCGCGCCTCGTTGCGATGCCGGGCGAGTCCCGCGAGGCCCACGGCGTCGGCGTCGCCCGAGCAATCGACGACGCGCGACGCGCGGACATGCTCGAGACCGTCTTTGCCGCAGAGCGTGACGTCCCAGTGGGAGCCCGACCAGGAGAGTTCGGCGAGCATCGTGTGCAGATGGAGGTCGACGCCGGCGGCGTGCACCGCCTCGCTGAGCACTGCGGTGTACAGCGGCACGTTCACCCGGATCTGGAGTCGCCAATGCGGCAAGTCGACTCGGCTGAAGTCGGGGAGTTGCTCGCCCGCGAGGCGAACCGTGTCGCTCACCAGGTCCCAGCCGATGCCCGCGATGACCTGCCCGCCCCACGCATGGAAGAGGCCGGGGAAGTTGATGCCGGCCGAGGTGGTCGTCCCGCCGAGCGAGCCGTTCTTCTCGACCAGCACGGTTCGTGCGCCGGCGCGGGCCGCCTGGATCGCGGCGACCGTGCCGGCCGGCCCGCCGCCGACGACGAGGACGTCGATCATGTCTCCCGCTGCAACCGAGCTCGGGTGGTCGTGGGGCTCGTGCGTCATCGGTGATCTCCTGCGGTTTCGGTGGGCACGGCGACGATTGCGACGCCGCGCCGGGTGACGGCTCCGTCGGCGTCGCGCTCGACGCGGTTGTAGACGATGCCGCGCCCGTCGGGGGTGAATGAGGGATGCGGGTGGAACGGGTGCGGCTCGAAGCTCGTTTCGTCGAGCACGGTGCGCGTGCCGTCGGCGACGTCGATCAGCACGATCGAGCTGCGCTCGCCGGCATCCTGCCAACCGCGACCGGGAGCGCCCTCGGGGCCGGTGGTGTCGACCACGACATGGGTCCCGTCACGGCTGATGCCGCAGTGCCAGTCGCGGTCTCCGGCGCTGAGCAATCGCACCGGGCGCCCGTCGACGGGCACGAGGTGGACGCCGCGCGGGCCGACCGGGCTGTCGCCGTAGGCGACGACGATCGCACCGGGCTCGTGGAACATCCAGCGTTCGTGTCCGAGCGCCACGGATGCCGCGGGGGATCCCGCCGCCGCGGCGTCGACGATCTCGTGCTGGGCGACGAGGGCTCGGCCATCAGGGGCGTGCTCGGGGTGCCAGCCCCAGACCCGGTCGTGGACCGTCGTTGCCGAGCCCTCGTGTGCGAAGCCGATCCAGTCTTCGTCGGCGGGGCAGAGATGCGAGTGATTCGCCCACCAGTCGAGGCGAAGGAGTTCGTGCGCGGCGCCGTCGACGAGTCGCACCTCGACGATGCGGCGCACCACGCCGCGGGTTTCGTTGACGATGAGGCGCGCGCCATCGGCGCTGATGCTGACGAGGCCGTCGAGCGACCAATCGGCAGGGCTGACGTAGACGACGGCGGGCACGGATGCCGCATCGGCGAGATCGCGGACGACGACGCGCTCCGCCCAGGCGGCGGCGAGCACTTGAGCGTCGAGGGCGACATCGAACCACGCGGTTGCGCCCATCGGTGGATCCTGCGCCGCGACGTCGGTACCGGCCCCGCCGATGAGCGCGCCGAGGTCGAGCAGGAGTTCGGGTGCGTCATCGGTGGGGTCGTCGACGGCGATGCCGAAGAGACGGGGAGTGCCGTCGCCTGCACGACCCACGACGAGGCGACGGCCGTGGTCGTAATAGCCGTTGCAGTGCGGATAGGTCGCGTACGCCTCATCTGCGAGAAACCGGCTCGCGCCGTTCGCGCGTGCTCCGGGTCGGAAGTCCACCTGTATCGCCTCTCTGCGAGTCTGTGCGGTCGTCGGTCGTGATGTCGAGCGAGGGTTGTCGGCCACTGCACGTGCCACTATATTTCAATTGATTTGAATTAGTCCAGCCCGAGTCGCGGAGATCACCACCGGCACTCGGCACCCGAAGGAGAACAACGCATGGTCGCGCAGGAAATCGTCGCTGACGTCGTCATCATCGGCGGCGGGCTGGGGGGTGTCGCCGCCGCGCTCGCCGCGTTGGAGCGGGGGGCGACAGTGGTGCTCACCGAGGAATTCGACTGGCTGGGTGGCCAACTCACGTCGCAAGCGGTGCCGCCTGACGAGCACCCCTGGATCGAGGAGTTCGGCGCGACGCGCAGCTACCGCGCTCTCCGCTCCTCGATCCGCGACGGCTACCGCAGGGCCTATCCCCTCACGGATCGAGCACTGGCGCTGTCTGCCCTGAACCCCGGCGCCGGCTGGGTGAGCAAGCTCTGCCATGAGCCGCGCATGGCGGTCGCCGCGATCGAGGAACGGCTGGCGCCGTGGCGGTCGAGCGGCGCATTGACGATCCTGCGGAACTGCCGGCCGGTGAGTGCCGATGTCGACGGAGACCATGTGCGCGCAGTCACTGTCGAGCACCTCACGAGCGGCGCACGAACGACTCTGCTCGCGCCGTACTTCGTCGACGCCACCGAGACCGGCGAACTCCTCCCGATCACGACGACGGAGTACATCACCGGATTCGAGGCCCAGTCGGAGACCGGAGAGCCGTCGGCTCCCCATCATGCACAGCCGCAGAACATGCAGGCGATCAGCGTCTGCTTCGCCATGGATCACGTCGACGGCGATCACACCATCGACCGCCCCGTGGACTACGACCATTGGCGCGGCCTCCAGCCTGACTTCTGGGGTGCGCCGCTGCTCAGTTTCACCGCGCCGAACCCGCGGACGCTCGAGACCGGCACCAGGGTCTTCGAACCGAATCCGGGTGACGACCCGTACGCCGTCGAGGCCGATCAGAGCAAGAACCCCGGTGATCACAACCTGTGGAGCTTCCGTCGGATCCTCGCGCGCGATCTCTTCGCGCCGGGTCGGTTCGCGAGCGACATCACGCTCGTCAACTGGCCGAGCATCGACTACTTCGAGGCATCCGTCATCGACGTTCCCGCCGAAGAGGCCGAACGCAACCTGGCCGCCGCGCGCTCGCTCAGTCGATCGTTCTTCTACTGGCTTCAGACCGAGGCGCCGCGAGCAGACGGCGGCGTCGGCCACCCGGGTCTGCGCCTCCGCGGCGATGTCACCGGTTCGGCCGACGGGCTCGCGCAAGCCCCATACATTCGCGAGAGCCGTCGGATCCGGGCGATGACGACGATCGTCGAGCAGGATGTCTCGCGCGCAGCGCGCGGCGCAGGAGGTGCCCGGCGATACGACGAGAGCGTGGGCATCGGCATGTATCGCATCGACCTGCATCCCACGACCGGCGGCGACAACTACCTCGACGTGCCGGCGGAGCCGTTCGAGATCCCGCTCGGCGCGCTCGTGCCCCGGCGCATGCGAAACCTCATCCCGGCCGGCAAGAACATCGGCACGACCCACATCACCAACGGCTGCTACCGCCTGCATCCCGTCGAATGGAACATCGGCGAGGTCGCCGGTCATCTCGCGGCCGTCGGGGTGATGCGCGGCTCGGAGCCGCACGCCGTGCTCGGCTCGGTCGCCGTCCGCGAAGAGTTCCAACGGGAGCTCGTCTCGGCGGGCATCGAGCTGCACTGGCCGAAGGGCATCGAGGGGTACTGAGCTGTGTCCCGATCCGCATGGCTGTCGTCGCGCCGCTTCGTTCACCGACATCGCGGGCACGCTCGAGAGTCGAACATCCCCTCCAATAGACGCAACGAAAGGTACGCCATGGCCGCCACTCTCGATTTCTGGGCAGCAACCATCACCCCGTTCGACGAGTACGGCCGGCTCGATCTTGCTCCCGTTCGATTCCAGGCCCAGAAGCTCACGAACGACGGCGTCGTCGGCGCCTTCGTCACCGGCACCACCGGTGAGTTTGCGTCCCTGTCGTCCGATGAGCGGAAGGCGATCGTCGAGGAGTGGCGTGACGTTCGGCACGAGGGCCTGGAGATCGGCGTGCAGGTCGGTCACACTGAACTGGCCCAGGCGCAGCAGTTGGCCGCGCATGCCGAATCCAACGGGGCCGATCTCATCGCCGCCATCGCTCCCTTCTACGGCGAGACGTCATCGATCGACCGCATCGTCTCGTTTCTCGCTGATGTTGCGGCAGCAGCACCCGCGACTCCGTTCTGCTTCTACCACATTCCGAGCATGACGGGCTCGAGCCACCGCCCAAGCGATGTGATGGCCAGCGCCATCGACAAGATCCCGACGCTGCAGGCGGTCAAGTTCACCGACGAGGATCTGATGGAGTTTGACCGGGTGCGACTCACCGCGCCGCACGTGCGAGTCTTCTTCGGTCGCGACGAGCTCCTGCCGGCGGGTATGGCATTCGGCGCCGATGGCGTGATCGGCAGCCTGTACAACGGGCTCGCACCCATCGGCATTCAGGTGGCACGCGCGTTCAGCTCCGGTGACACGAGGGCCGCCTTCTCGTTGCATGCGCCATTCCGTGAGGTCGCGGCAGCGGCGGGACGTCACGGCGGGCTCGGATTCGTGCGGCAACTCATGAACGAGCTCGGCCCGGACTCGGGCCCGGGCCGCCTCCCCTGGGGGCCGTTGAATGACGCGGATCAGCGGGTGGCGAGAGAGCTCGCCGTGCGCCTGCGAGAGCCGATCGAGAACGCACGCCGGGAGCTCGCGGATGGCCGAGGCGCGTCGCTGCCCTCGAACCGTGCGGAGTCTCACGTTGACTGAACACGCCTCGGCCGCCCTCCTCGAGATCGCGCGGGCGGCCTAACGATGATCGCGATCTCTCGGAGGCGCCGGGCCTGGGCGACGGTGCGCTGGGGCGAGCCGATCCGAGCGTCGGTGAATGGACCTGCCGTCAGTCCGTGGGCTCAGGCGAGCGCCGCGTGGCAGCGCACGATGCGCTCGAACCACCACTCGGTGCGCTCGGGCGATGCGGCGTAGCGGTCGAGCAGCGCGGGGTCGGGCAGCACCCGGCCGACCGGGATCGACCCGTTCTCGGGGATGAGCGGCGCCCGCGTGACATCCGCCGCCAGGAGCGAGGCGGTGCCGAGCCCGCAGTCGTAGTCGAGCACCGGCACGGATGCCGCGAGCTGCGCCCCCATCGCGAGGCCGATGCTCGTGTCGAGGGCGCTCGAGACGACGACGGGCAGGCCCGTTCGGCCGATCAGCTCGAGCGCGCGACGGATGCCACCGAGCGGCTGCGCCTTGATCACGAGCAGGTCGGCCGCGCCCGCCTCCGCCACGGCGAGCGGGTCGTCGGCGCGACGCACGCTCTCGTCGGCCGCGATCGGCACGCCCATGTACTTCGTGCGGCGACGGATCTCGGCGAGCTCGTCGACGCTCGGGCAGGGCTGCTCGACGTACTCGAGGTCGAACGGCGCGAACGCGTGGATCGCGTGCTCGGCCTCGTCGACGTTCCACCCGGCGTTGGCGTCGACGCGGATGCGACCCTCGGGGCCGAGCGCCTCGCGCACGGCGCGCACGCGGGCGACGTCCTGCGCGAGCGTCTGGTCGGGGCTCGCGACCTTCACTTTCGCCGTACGGCATCCGGGGAATCGCGCGAGCACGGCGGCGACGCTGTCGGGGTCGACCGCCGGCACGGTCGCGTTGACCGGGATGCGGTCGCGGAGCGCCGGCGGCGGGGTCGTCCAGCCGTAGTCGATCGCGGCGGCCAGCCAGGCGGATGCCTCGTCGTCGTCGTACTCGACGAACGGCGAGAACTCGGTCCAGCCTTCGGGCCCCTCGAAGAGCACGGCCTCTCGCACGTCGATGCCGCGGAAGCGCGTCACGAGGGGGAGGGCCACGACTCTGGCCGTGGCGAGCAGTTCGTTCGGCTCGGGCAGCATGTGCCCAGTCTCGCACCCCGGACTGCAGAGACCGCGGACTGTCGGGGTGAACCTCTGGAGGGTAGGGTGAACGCCCACAGGGGGTGCACATGGACGGACTGCAGCAACTCGGCATCGAGGGCGTCGAAGTCCCCGAGGAGCCGGTCGCGAAGAACGTGCTCATCGGCGTCGGAGGAGTGCTGCTCGTGATCGCGGCGCTCATCCCGATCACCGCGGCGGTCATCACGATCGTGGTCGTCGTCACGAGCTACGGCGGGGCGATGCTCGGCCTCTGACGCATCGGCGACAGGACCGGCCGAGCAGGGCGCGCCCGATGACGCTAACGTCGGTCGGATGACGTCGCAGGCGAGTGGGATCTATGTTGGGCACCTGATCGGGGCATCCTTCGGTGCCGTCTTCGTGATCCGCAACAGCGGGTTGCTCGGCCAGCCCGGCCAGCTCATCGCGAGCGTGCTCGCGGTGCTCGCAGCGGTCGTCATCCTCATCGGCTTCATCGCGACGATCCGGCGCGGGCAGCGCCCGCCCGCGCAGGACCTTCCGCGTTCCCGCGCAGCGTTCTGGGTGATCGTCGTGATCGAGGCAGCACTGCTGTTCGGCGGGCTCGCGTTCCTCAATCGGGTCGAGCCGGCGGCGAACGTCGGCTGGATCGCCCTCGTCGTGGGCGTGCACTTCCTCGCGTTCACCCTCTGGTGGATCCCGGGGCAGCGCGAGCTGCTCGTGATCGGCGCCGTCATGGTTCCGCTCGGCATCATCGGGCTCGTCATTGCCGTCACGACGCACGACGCGGTGCTCGTCGAGTTCGTCTCGGGCTTCGGGTCGGGGGTCGTGCTGCTCGGCGCGAGCCTCGCGACCGCGCTTCGCGTGATCGCCGCCGGCCGCGCTCCGATCCGCGCGGAATAGGCTTGGGGCATGAGCGCCGAGGTGTCTGAACTGTTCGATGCGAGCGAGTGGACCGACGCGGCGGCCGCGGCCGGGTTCACCGACATCACCTACCACCACTCGAACGACGGCCGCATCGCGCGCATCGCGTTCGACCGGCCCGAGGTGCGCAACGCCTTCCGCCCGCACACGGTCGACGAGCTCTACCGCGCCCTCGAGGACGCGCGTACGAACCCGCGCATCGGCGTGGTGCTGCTGACCGGCAACGGCCCGAGCACCAAGGACGGCGGCTGGGCGTTCTGCTCGGGCGGCGACCAGCGCATCCGCGGGCGCGACGGCTACAAGTACTCCGACGCCGAGACGGCGATCGTCGACGGCGCAGGCGGCACCGCCGACCCGCACGGTCACGCCGCGGTCGGGCGCCTCCACATCCTCGAGGTGCAGCGGCTCATCCGCTTCATGCCGAAGGTCGTCATCGCGGTCGTTCCCGGCTGGGCGGCCGGCGGCGGCCACTCCCTGCACGTCGTCTGCGACCTCACGATCGCGAGCCGCGAGCACGGGCGCTTCAAGCAGACGGATGCCGACGTCGGCAGCTTCGACGCCGGATACGGTTCGGCGTACTTCGCCAGGCAGATCGGCCAGAAGTTCGCGCGCGAGGTGTTCTTCCTCGCCGAGGAGTACTCGGCCGAGCGCGCCTACGAGATGGGCGCCGTGAACCGGGTCGTGCCGCACGCCGAGCTCGAGCGCGAGGCGATCGCCATGGCCCGCACGATCCTCACGAAATCGCCCACCGCGGTGCGCATGCTGAAGTTCGCCTTCAACGCGGTCGACGACGGCATGGTCGGCCAGCAGGTGTTCGCGGGCGAGGCGACGCGCTTGGCCTACGGCACCGACGAGGCCGTCGAGGGGCGAGACGCCTTCCTCGAGAAGCGCGACCCCGACTGGGGCCCGTACCCGTGGCACTACTGATGCCGGTTACCGCATTCCGGTTCAGGCGGAATCGACGGCGCCCGTGAAACCGCTCAGACGGGTTCGAGCAGCCGAGGTCGCGGAACTGACCGAGGCGCTCCGCGTCGCGCTCGCAGGGGGCGACGCCGTCTGGCCGGTTCCCACCGGCACCGACGGCCACGCCGGGCCCGAGCCCGATGCGAGCCGTCCGATCCCGACCACGGTGCCCGACGACGTCGCCGTCGTCATCGAGACGAGCGGGTCGACGGATGCCCCGAAGCGGGTGATGCTCTCGGCCGAGGCGCTGATCGCGAGCGCCGACGCCACGGCCGACCGGCTCGACGGCCCCGGGCGCTGGGTGCTCGCGCTGCCGGGGCACTACATCGCGGGCGTGCAGGTGCTCGTGCGGTCGATCCTCGGCGGCGGCTCGCCCGTGCTCGCGGGCGACGGGCCGTTCACCGCGGAAGGGTTCGCCGCGGCATCCGCCAGACTCGGTGCGGACGCACCGCGCTACACCTCGCTCGTGCCGGTGCAGCTCGCCCGCATCGTCGACCGCGCAGAGCGGGACGCGTTCGTGGCTGCGGCGCTCCGCGGCTACGACGCCGTGCTCGTGGGCGGACAGGCGCTCGCCCCCGAGCTCGCGGCCAGGGCCGACGAGCTCGGCGTGCGGATCATCCGCACCTACGGCTCGAGCGAGACCGCCGGCGGATGCGTCTACGACGGTCGCCCGCTCGACGGCGTCGGGGTCCGCATCGTCGACGGCCTCGTCGAGCTCTCGGGGCCGATGCTCGCCGAGGGGTACCTCGGCGCACCCGAGCGGACCGCCGCGACCTTCTCGACCGATCGGCGGGGCACGCGCTGGTATCGCACGGGAGACCTCGGGGACCTCGCCTCCGACGGGAGGCTCCGCATCTCGGGACGCGCCGACGACGTCATCATCTCGGGCGGCGTCAAGGTCGCGCTCGGCGAGGTCGAGCGCGCGATCCAGGCCGTTCCCGGCCTCGCCGAAGCGGTGGTCGTCGCGGTCGACGACGCCGAGTGGGGTCGACGGCCGGCGGTCGCGGTGACGGGAGCCGCGGCATCCGCGACCCTCGCAGAGCTTGCAGCGGTGACGGATGCAGCGGGGCTCGTGCCGGCGGCACGACCAGTGCGGCTGCTGCGAGTCGAGGTGCTGCCCCAGCTCGCCTCGGGCAAGCCCGACCGTCGACGCGTCGCGCAGCTGCTCGCCGAGTCGGCGCAGTAGGGCGGCACCGAGCCGGCACCGAGCCGGCACCGAGCCGGCACCGGGCCGGCGCCGAGGTGCGCGAACTAGCATGATCGTGTGGCCCGCCCGAAACCCCAACGTCTGAACCCCGCCTCCGATCTCGCGGCGAAGTCCCGCACGCCCGGGCGCAGCGGGAATCCCTCGAAGGCCGCCCGCGGCGTCGGCGACACCGCGAATCCCGGTGCGCGCGACCGCGCGACGGCGGCCGACTGGGTGTCGGGGGCGCGGCTGCGCACGCTGCCCCTCGCCATCGCGCCGGTCGCCCTCGGCACGGGCGCGGGCATCGTCGCGATCCCCGACGGGCCGTGGCACCCTGCGCGGGCCCTGCTCGCCCTCGTCGTCGCGCTCGCGCTGCAGATCGGCGTCAACTACGCCAACGACTACTCCGACGGGGTGCGCGGCACCGATGAGCACCGCGTCGGACCGGCGCGACTGACCGGCTCCGGCATCGCGCGGCCCAAGCAGGTGCTCGCCGTCGCGCTCAGCTTCTTCGCGCTCGCGGCGATCGCCGGCCTCGCGCTCACGATCGTGACCGGGCAGTGGTGGCTGCTCGCCGTCGGTGCGGTCGCGATCGTCGCCGCCTGGTTCTACACGGGCGGCAAGCACCCCTACGGCTACTACGGCCTCGGCGAGCTCTTCGTGTTCGTCTTCTTCGGGCTCATCGCGACGGCCGGTTCCGCGTTCGTGCAGGCGCTCACCGTCAACTTCGAGGCCTGGGTCGGCGGCGTCGGCGTGGGACTCATCGCCTGCGCGGTGCTCATGGCCAACAACCTGCGCGACGTCGCGCAAGACAAGGTCGCGGGCAAGCGAACGCTCGCCGTGCTCGTCGGCCCCCTCGCGGGACGCATCCTCTTCGCGGTCTTCATGCTCGTGCCGTTCGCCATCGCCGTGTTCTTCGCCCTGTTCTACCCGACGGCGTGGCTCGTCATGTTCGGACTGCTCGCGGCCCTGCCGGCCTGCCTGATCGTGCTCACGGCGAAGTCTCCGCGCGAGCTGATCATCGCCCTGCAGCTCGCGAGCCTCACGGCCCTCGTCTACGGCATCGGGCTCGGGCTGGCGTTCGCGCTCTGATCGGATGGGGCGTCGCGCCCAGAGGGGAGCGCGCCGCGGTCAGCGCGGGTCGGTTCGGGTCAGCGCTCGTCGGCGCCGCGTTCGATCGCGGCGTCTTCGACCTCGTCGTCCTCGTTCACGACCGGCTTCTCGCGATGGCGGACCGCGTAGAGGTCGCTCGACATCGCGTCGCGCGCCCGGCGCAGGAAGATGAGCGACGCGCTCAAGCCGAACAGCGCGGCGATCGCGGCGGAGACCCAGACGTTGACGCCGGCGATGAGGAGCACCGCGAGCGGAACGGCGAACAGCAGCACCCGCAGCGCGGTGTACCAGATCCAGACGGGCACGGATTTCACCCGATCAGTCTAGGTCGGCGCGGCTGAGCGCACTCACAGCCGGGAACCTCGCGCACACGCCTAGACTGGGGCCATGGTGCGGTTGTACGTGGTGCTGATCGTGGCCGCGGTGGTCTTCTCCATCTACGCCGTGGCCGACTGCGCCTTCTTCGACCGTTCGCGGGTCAGGGGGCTGAGTCGCGGCTGGTGGATCGTCGTGATCCTCTTCGTGCCGATCATCGGCGGCCTGCTCTGGTTCATCATCGGGCGAGGTCGTGCCGGGCGCTCGTCGAGCGGGCGCTCTCGCACCGTGGCTCCCGACGACGACGCCGACTTCCTGCGTCGACTCGGCACCGAGGCCGAGCAGGACGAGCGGATCCGGCGCATGGAGCAGGAACTCGCCGAACTCGACCGCGACGCCGCGCCCGGCGACGGCGCGCAGCCCGACGGCACCGCCGGTACCGAGCGCAAACGACCCGACACCCCCGAGACACCGGGTGAGTCCGGCCCGTCCGGCCGCCCGAATGGCTGAGCCCGACCGCCGACCCTCAGCGAGTCCTGCGAGCGATGCCGCGCTGGCGCTGCTCGCGGCGTTCGTTCGCGAGGGGGTCGTCGACCTCGTCGTCGCTCCCGGCTCGCGTTCGCAGGCACTGGCGCTCGCCGCAGCGGAGCTCGAACGCGCCGGCGCCGTGCGACTGCACGTGCGCATCGACGAACGCGGCGCCGCGTTCCTCGCCGTGGGCCTCGCGGTCGAGTCGGGTCGGCCCGTGCCGATCATCACGACCTCGGGCACGGCGGTCGCGAACCTGCACCCCGCGGTGCTCGAGGCGCATCACTCGGGCGTGCCGCTGATCGTGCTCTCGGCCGACCGGCCGGCCGAGCTCCGAGGCATCCGCTCGAACCAGACGACCATGCAGCCCGGCATCTTCGCCGGCGCGGTGCGGCTCGAACGCGACGTCGCCGCTCCCGACGGGGCGGCCGGTGACGCGGATGCCGCGGCGCGCCTCGCTCGCGATGCAGTCGCCGCAGCGCTCGGCCGCGATGCCGACGGGCGGCCCGTGCCGCACCCGGGCCCCGGACCGGTGCACCTGAACCTGCAACTGCGGGAGCCGCTGTCCGCGGCGATCCCCGCCGATTCACCCGTGCTGGCCTCTGCAGCGGTCGCCGCCGCCGCGATGCACGCGGGCCCGGCGCTCTCACGGGCGACGGCCGATGCGGCGACGGCACCCGCGCTCATCGCCGCCGGCCCGCGCACGATCGTCGTGGCGGGCGCCGGAGCCGGCCCCGGCGCCGAGGAGTTCGCCCGCGACGGCGGCTGGCCGCTCATCGCCGAGGTCTCGAGCGGCGCCCACTACGGGCCGAACCTCGTGGTCGCCTACCGTGAGCTCCTCCGCGAGCCGGGCTTCGGCGACGAGGTCGAGCGGGTCGTGGTCTTCGGCCACCCGACGCTCTCGCGCGAGGTGCCGGCGCTCGTGCAGCGCGACGGCGTCGAGACGATCGTCGTGGCCCCCTGGGGCATCGAGTGGTTCAACCCGGGGCGCCGCGTCGCCCGGTTCGAACGCGCCGTGCACACCGAACCGCACCCGCAGTCCGCCGACGAGCGGGCCTGGACCGGTCGCTGGGTGCGAGCGAGCCGCATGCTCGTCGAGGCTGGGCTGCCGACGGCACCCCTGCAGCGCGACGGCATCGACGAGACCGGCCACGTCTCCGACTTCGAGGCGCAGCGCGAGTACATGAAGGCGCAGCTCGCCGCGATGCGGGCGCCCGTGACCCGGCGCATGCTCGTCGACGCCGTCTGGTCGGCGACCTGGCCGCACGACCGGCTCCTCTTCGGGGCGTCGCGACTCATCCGCGATGCCGACCGCGCGGTGCCCGGTCGCCGCATCCCGGTGCACGCCAATCGCGGGCTCGCGGGCATCGACGGCACGGTCGCGACCGCGGTCGGCGTCGCGATCGCGAGCCAGGCGGAGCTTCCGGGGGAGTCGTCGGGCCGAGCGGGCCGGCCGACGGGCACGTCCGGCGAGCCGGATGCCGCGGCGCAGGCGCAGCCCGCCCCGACCACCGCGGCGCGGGGCGGCGTGACCCGCGCCGTCATCGGCGACCTCACCCTGCTGCACGATGTCGGGTCCCTGCTCCTCGGCGCGGGCGAGCATCGCCCGCGGGTGCAGCTCATCGTCGGCAACGACGGCGGCGGCACCATCTTCGATTCGCTCGAGGTCGCGGCATCCGCCCCCGCCGATGCCTTCGACCGGGTGCAGTTCACGCCGCAGCACGTCGATCTCGCGGCGCTCGCGACCGCCTACGGCTGGGCGTACACGCGCGCGAGCACTCGCGCCGAACTGCATGATGCGCTCGGCACCCGGGTCGACGGACCCTCGATCCTCGAGGTCCCGCTTCCGCGCTGACCCTTGCCGCGGCATCCGCTCGCTCGGCAGGATGGACGCATGACCCGCGAGACGTATTGGACCGCCGACCCCGCCGACCTGCTGCGGGTGGGCGAGGGCTTCGAGCTGTCGAAGACCGGAACGCGTGCGAACCCGGGCTTCGACGGCGACAAGGCCGCGGGCCAGGAGGCGCTCGCCGAGGGCGCCGAGATCCTCGCCCAGCTGCAGGAGCAGCTCTTCGCCATGAGCCGCATGGGCGGCGACGAGCGTCGCATCCTGCTCGTGCTGCAGGCGATGGACACGGCGGGCAAGGGCGGCATCGTCAAGCACGTCATGGGGGCCGTCGACCCGCAGGGCGTGCAGCTCGCGGCATTCAAGAAGCCGACCGCGGAGGAGCTCGAGCACGACTTCCTCTGGCGCATCCACAAGCAGGTGCCGGGTGCCGGCATCATCGGCGTCTTCGACCGCTCGCACTACGAAGACGTGCTCATCGGCCGGGTGCGCTCGCTCGCCTCGCCCGACGAGATCGAGCGACGCTACGAGGCGATCAACGAGTTCGAGGCAGAGCTCGCCGCCACCGGCACGACGATCATCAAGGTCATGCTGCACATCTCGCGCGACGAGCAGAAGGCCCGGCTCACCGAGCGGCTCGCTCGCCCCGACAAGCACTGGAAGTTCAACCCCGGCGACGTCGACGAGCGACTGCTCTGGGACGACTACGCGGCGGCCTACCAGCTCGTCTTCGAACGAACGGCGACGGCGGATGCCCCGTGGTTCGTCGTGCCCGCCGACCGCAAGTGGTACGCACGGCTCGCGGTGCAGCACCTGCTGATCGACGCGCTCGAGGCCATGCAGCTCGAGTGGCCGAAGGCCGACTACGACGTCGCAGAGCAGCAGCGGCGGCTCGCGGCGAGCTGACGCGGCTCAGGCAGCGCTCGCGGCTCAGCCGCCGAAGGCCTCGACGATGGGGCGGAACTTCATCACGGTCTCCGCGAGCTCGTCGGCGGGCACGGAGTCGTGCACGATGCCGCAACCGGCATATGCCGTGACGGTGCCATCGCCGTCGACCTGCGCGCAGCGCAGCGCGATCGCCCACTCGCCGTCGCCGCCGCCGTCGATCCAGCCGACGGGGCCGGCGTAGCGGCCGCGGTCGAAGCCCTCGAGCTCGGCGATCGCGGGCAGCGCGATGCGTCGCGGGGTGCCAGCGACGGCGGCCGTCGGGTGCACGGCCCGCACGAGGTCGAGCGAGCTCGAGCCGTCGCCGAGCGTGCCCTTGAGGTCGGTGGCGAGGTGCCAGAGGTTCGGCAGCTGCAGGGTGAAGGGCTCGGGGCTCGTGTCGAGCCGGGCCGTGTGCGGGGCGAGCCGCTTCACCGCGCTCTCGACGGCGAGGGCGTGCTCGGCGCGATCCTTCTCGGACGCCGCGAGGGCGAGCGCCCGCTCGCGGTCGGAGGCCTCGCCGGCGCCGCGCGAGGCCGTGCCCGCGAGCACGCGCGCCGAGACGGTGCCGTGGTCGACGCGCACGAGCGTCTCGGGGCTCGCGCCGATGAGCCCGTCGACGGCGAAGACCCACGTGTCGGGATAGTCCTCGGCGAGCCGGTTGATCGTGGCCCGGAGCCCGGCGTCTTCATGCAGTTCGCCCACGAGCTGGCGCGCGAGCACGACCTTCTCGAGTTCGCCCGCGTCGATGCGGCGCACGGCCTCGGCGACGGCGGTCTCATATGCCTCGGGCGGCAGCGAGCCCGGCGTGAATGCCACGCGCGGCACCTGTCGCTTCGGCGCCGGCACGGGGAGCACGGCCTCGAGCTCGGCGGCGTCGGCGGAGCCGGAGGCATCCGCCGCCTCGCCGACCGGGTCGAGCGAGATGCGCGTGACCCAGGCGCGGCCGTCGCGGCGGCCCATCACGAGCTCGGGCACGATGAGCACGCTCGTCGCCTCGGACTCGTCGGCGAAGGCGAACGCACCGAACGCGACGAGCCCGGTGCCGGGCAGGCCGACGCGATCGTCGACCTCGGCGAGGGCGGCGAGCGAGGTCCATGCGGCTGCGGCGTCTTCGACCCGCGTCGGGCCGGTCGTCTCGATGCGGACGACCTCGCCGAGTCCCACGATGCCCTCGCCGCGACGCATCCACACGAGCGGATGGCGCGGATCGGCGCGCGGGATCAGCGGCTCGGTCTCATCGACGGCCACGGTGCGAACGACGAGCCGAGCATCCGCGGCCCGCGCCGCGCCATCCGTCTGACTCACCGCCCCAGCCTACGCCCGGCTGCGCGCCGTAGGATCGAGGGATGACCCGCGCAGATCTCGGCAAGCAGCCCGACCAGGTGTCGGCGATGTTCGATCGCGTCGCCGCAAGCTACGACCGCACCAACACCGTGCTCTCGGTGGGCAACGCCCCGCTCTGGCGCGTCGCCACGACGCGTGCCGTCGATCCGAAGCCGGGTCAGCGCATCCTCGACGTCGCCGCCGGCACCGGCACCTCGAGCGCGAGCCTCGCCAAGTCGGGGGCGTCCGTCGTCGCCGCCGACTTCTCGCCCGGCATGATCGAGGTCGGCCGCAAGCGCCAGGCCGGCGTGCAGAACCTCGTGTTCGTCGAGGCCGACGCCACGAAGCTGCCCTTCGGCGACGACGAGTTCGACGCCGTCACGATCTCGTTCGGCCTGCGCAACGTCAACGAGCCCAAGCAGGCGCTCGCCGAGTTCTTCCGCGTGACCAAGCCCGGCGGCCGCCTCGTGATCTGCGAGTTCTCGACGCCGCCCGCGCCGCTCGTGCGCACCGGCTACGGCGTCTACCAGCGCTACGTCATGCCGCCGCTCGTGAAGCTCTCGAGCTCGAACGACACGGCCTACGACTACCTCAACGAGTCGATCAACGCATGGCCCGACCAGCGCACCCTCGCCGCGTGGATCCGCGAGGCTGGCTACACGGATGTCGCGTGGCGCAACCTCACCCTCGGCGTCGTCGCGCTGCACCGCGCGACCAAGCCGCTCGCCTGAGCACGCTCGCTAAGCGCACTCGCTGAGCGCACTCGCCTGAGCGGCGATCGGCCCGCCTCCGGTTCGCCGCGGCCGTCGCGCGTCGGTGCAGATCGACCCCGATAGGCTAGTGAGCGTGAAACCGAGTCACCCGGTCGCCCGTCGAGGCTCATCGCTCGCCGCCAATCTCGGGCTCAGCGAGCGCGTCTTCGCGACCTCGGCCGACAAGGCCATGGCGAGGGCGATCGACGCGGGGCTCGATCGCGTCGAGGAGGGCCTCCTCGACGAGGTGCGGTTCGCCGACACCGTCGCCGACGTCTCGACCCGCTACCTGCTCCAGGCGGGCGGCAAGCGCGTGCGCCCCATGCTGACGCTGCTCACCGCCCAGCTCGGCGCCGGCGTGACCGACGACGTGGTCACCGCGGCGGAGGCCATCGAGATCACGCACCTCGCGAGCCTGTACCACGACGACGTCATGGACGACGCCGACCGGCGCCGGGGCGTGCCGAGCGCGCAGGCGGTGTGGGGCAACTCCGTCGCCATCCTCACCGGCGACCTGCTCTTCGCCCGCGCCAGCCAGCTCATGGCCGGCCTCGGCGAGGGCGCGATCCGCATGCAGGCGCGAACCTTCGAGCGGCTCGTGCTCGGCCAGCTGCACGAGACCGTCGGCCCGCAGCCCGGCGACGACCCCATCGAGCACTACATCCAGGTGCTCGCCGACAAGACCGGCTCGCTCATCGCGGCCGCCGCGCAGTCGGGCATCATCTTCTCGGGCGCCGACCCGGGCTTCGAGGCACCCATCATCGAGTTCGGCGAGAAGATCGGCGTGGCCTTCCAGCTCGTCGACGACGTCATCGACCTCTCGCCGCAGCCGGCCGAGACCGGCAAGGTGCCCGGCACCGACCTGCGTGCCGGGGTCGTGACGCTGCCGATGCTGCGGCTCGTCGAGCACGCGCGCAGCGACGCGGCATCCGCTGCCCTGCTCGAGCGCATCGAACGCGACGTGGTCATCGCCACCGGCCCGGCCGCCGCCGCCGAAGATCCGATCGACACGAACACCATGGCCTCGCGCATCGTGCCGTCGAAGGAGAGCGTCGACGCGATCATCGCCGAACTTCGGGAACACGAAGCTACGCGCGCTACGCTCGCTGAGGCCCACCGTTGGGCGCGCGAGGCGGTCGCCGCCCTCGCGCCGCTGCCCGAGGGCAGTGTGAAGAAAGCACTCACACGATTCGCAGAGACGGTCGTCGAGCGCGAGAGCTGATGGAGAGACCACGCACGTGACGAGGAACAAGCTGAGACTGGCGATCGTCGGGGCAGGCCCCGCCGGCATCTACGCCGCCGACATCCTGCTGAAGGCGGAACGCAACTTCGACGTCTCGATCGACCTCTTCGATCACCTGCCTGCGCCATACGGGCTCGTGCGCTACGGCGTCGCGCCCGACCACCCGCGCATCAAGGGCATCATCACGGCGCTCCGCGAGGTGCTCGACCGCGGCGACATCCGGATCTTCGGCAACGTGAAGTTCGGTGAGGACATCACGCTCGACGACCTGAAGAAGCACTACAACGCCGTCATCTTCGCGACCGGTGCCGTGAAGGACGCCTCGCTGAACATTCCCGGTGCCGAGCTCGAGGGCTCCTACGGCGCCGCCGAATTCGTCAGCTGGTTCGACGGGCACCCCGACTTCCCGCGCACGTGGCCGCTCGACGCGGAACAGGTCGCGGTCATCGGCAACGGCAACGTCGCGCTCGACGTGGCGCGCATCCTGGCCAAGCACGTCGAAGACCTCATGTCGACCGAGATCCCCTCGAACGTCGCCGCCGGCCTCGCGGCCTCGCCCGTCACCGACGTGCACGTGTTCGGCCGTCGCGGCCCGACCTCGGTGAAGTTCACGCCGCTCGAACTGCGTGAACTCGGCGAGCTGCGCGACGTCGACATGATCCTCTACGACGAGGACTTCGACTACGACGACGCCGCACGCGCGGCGGTCTCGGGCAACAAGCAGGTCTTCGTCATCGACAAGGTGCTGAACCAGTGGCGCCAGCGCGAGACCGGCGAGGCCTCGCGTCGACTGCACCTGCACTTCTTCGCCAAGCCGCTCGAGCTCGTCGACGACGGCGAGGGCCGGGTCGGCGCGATCCGCTGGGAGCGCACCGCCCCCGACGGCGAAGGCGGCGTGGTCGGCACCGGCGAGATCCGGGAACTGCCCGTGCAGGCCGTCTACCGCGCCGTCGGGTACTTCGGCTCGCCGCTTCCCGGCATCCCCTTCGACAAGAAGTTCGGCGTGATTCCGAACCACGAGGGACAGGTGCTGATCCGCGACAAGGAGACGGGCGAGGCGCGCCAGATGTACGGCGTCTACGCGACCGGCTGGATCAAGCGCGGGCCGGTGGGGCTCATCGGGCACACCAAGTCCGACGCGATGGAGACCATCAAGCACCTCATCAACGACCTCGGCAACTGGTGGCACCCCGAGTCCCCGTCGGAGGAGTCGGTCGTCGAGATGCTCGAGTCGCGCGGCATCCGCTGGACCGACCTCGACGGCTGGCACCGGCTCGACGAGCACGAGCAGGCGCTCGGTTCCGCCGAGGGGCGCGTTCGCGTGAAGGTCGTGCCCCGCGGCGAGATGGTCGACATCTCGCGCGCCGAGGCCTAGCCGCCCCGCTGCAGGCCGCTTCGCGGCGGTCGTGCCACTACGCTGCTCACCATGCCCTTCGCATGGTCGAGCCTCGTCGTGACGATCGTCGCCGTGCTGCTCGGCTTCGCGCTCGGCTGGTGGCCGCTCGCGACCTGGGCCGAACGGTCGATGAAGGGCGAGCGGATGCCGCGGCGCACTGTCCGCCTCGCCGCCGCGATCACCACCGCTGCCGTCTTCGGCGTGCTCGCCCTTCGGTTCGGGCTCTCGTGGACGCTGCCGGCGCTCCTCGCCTTCGCCGCGTGCGCGACCGTGCTGTCGATCGTCGACCTCGCCGAGAAGCGCCTGCCGAACGCCGTGATCTTCCCGGCGCTCGGCGCCGTCGCGGTGCTGCTCGTGCCGGCGACGTGGGCGACCGGCGCCTGGATGCCGCTCGTGTGGGCCCTGGCGGGCTCTGCGGCGATGTTCGCCGTGTACTTCGTGCTGGCGCTCATCTCGCCCGCCTCGATGGGCATGGGTGATGTGAAGCTCGCGCTCGTGATCGGGCTGCTGCTCGGCTGGTTCGGCCTGTCGGCGTGGCTCGTGGGCCTGCTCGCGGCCTTCGTCGTCGGGGGAGTGATCGCACTGGTGGCGCTGGCGCTGAAACGGGTGACGCTGCGCGGGTCGATCCCGTTCGGGCCGTCGATGCTCGCGGGAGCGCTGATCGCGGTGGTGCTCGTCGGGTCCGTGGCCTGAATTTCCGGAACGGAGAGGTCCGTCCGTTCTCGGATCGGGGTACAGATCGTCCCCCGATTTCGGGGTACGGCGTACCCCATCGCGGGGTACACGCGATACCCCCAGAGTGAGGCACGGAACCGTCGTCTCTGCCGCATGAATCTGCCGATCCGGGTGGGTTCTCGCTCGGGCGGCGCATGCTGCCCCCGAAGGGGGGCATTCTTTCCATGCATACGCACAGCTACCTTCAGTTCACCGCTCACCCAGGCGGTCACAGCAACCCCCCGAACCCGAAGGATTCATCATGCTGAAGGCATTCACCCGCGTCCACGCTCGCATCAACTCCCTCCGTGCGGAGGACGGCGCGACCGCCGTCGAGTACGGCCTCATGGTCGGCCTCATCGCCGCCGTGATCATCACCGCAGTGGCGCTGATCGGTACGAACCTCGACAAGCTGTTCGACGCCGTCGGGGGCAAGATCCCCGTCGCCATCCCGTAGGCCGCCGTCGGCGCGAGCGCGCGGCCCGGCCATGCACGGGCCGCGCAAGCGCGGAACCCCACCCGCTCGCACCGGCTCGACGATGACGTCGACGCCGATGCGGCGGATCACCCGGATCGAGCACTGCCGATCCCAGCTCCATTCCTCCTCCTACCAGGAGGAACCAACACCTTGAAACCCGAAGGATGTGTTTCTCACATGCTCAAGGCAATCACGCGTCTCAACGCATACGTCACCTCCATCCGCGACGAGGAAGAGGGCGCGACCGCGGTCGAGTACGGCCTCATGGTCGGCCTGATCGCCGCCGTGATCATCACGGCCGTGGCGCTCATCGGCACGAACCTCGACCTCCTGTTCGACGCCGTGGGCGGCAAGATCCCCACGGTCATCCCCTGACCAGGCGTCGTCCCACGTGGCTCCCGATCACCGGGAGCCACGTGGACCACAACGTTCCGTCCGACCTGTGAGGCCCATCCCGCCGGATCCCGCCCGTGTGCGGTCCGGCACGTCGAGGCCCTCGGTCGACGCTCCCGCCCGGCTTCCGGCCCGACGTGCCGGCAGCCGATGACCCCAGGTACGAGGTGTCAACACTCATGATGCGTTGGATTCGGCAGTCGCGTGCGCGCGACGATCGGGGCGCAGCAGCCGTGGAGTTCGCCTTCGTCGCGATTCCGCTCATCACCCTGCTGCTCGGCATCATCGACTTCGGCTGGATCTTCAACCAGCAGGTCTCGCTCGCGAATGCCGCCCGCGAGGCCGCGAGGTACTACGCGGTGAACGAGCACGACGCGACCACCGCAACCGCACGAACCTCGCTGAAGACGGCGGCGGAATCGTACGGCGAGGGGATGGCGCCGTCCATCGACTGGTCCGCCGGCGGCGTCACGCTCACCGATCTCTGCGGGGCGAGCCCCTCGCGCGTCGAAGCCGTGGCCGAGATCGACATGCCCTCGCTCACCGGCTTCTTCGACGCGATCCTCGGCCCCGATCTCTTCGGAACTGGAGAAACGATATGCGGCGGTTGATCACGAGGCTGCGCAGCGACGAGCGCGGCGCATCCGCCGTCATGGTCGGTGTCATGCTCACGGTCCTGGTCGGATTCGCGGGCGTCGCCGTCGACGTCGGCGCGATGTACGCGGAGCGGGCCCAGCTGCAGAACGCCGCAGATGCCGGCGCGCTGGCCGCGGCGAAGCACTGCTCGACCAATGGCGACTGCGCGACCGCGACGCAGAAGGCGGGCGCGCTCGCGGCCGCCGACGGCCGGGGCGACGGCAACATGGCCGATGGCGGGGCCACCACCGCCATCAAGGGATTCACGACCAGCACGGTGACGGTGGCGACCGAGACTCCCGACATGGCGCACCCATTGGCGGCGATGTTCGGATTCGCCTCATCTGACGTCGGCGCCGTCGCGACCGCCGAGTGGGGCGTGCCGACCTACGGCCCCGTCATCCCGTTCGTGATCGGCACCTGCGAGGTGACCGCCGCGCGGTTCACGAGCGGGCAGGAGGTCGTCATCGACGACGTCAACCACACCTCCTGCGGCGCCGGCGGGCCGGGCGGTTTCGGCTGGATCAAGGACACCACCGCACCCAAGAACTGCAACACCTACGTCTCCGTCAACGGCGTTCCGTGGAACGCGATCGCCACGGGGCAATGGGGGAGCAATGACACCGGCTGCGATGCGACGAAGCTGGACAGCTTCCTCTGCAAGACGATCCTCGTGCCGGTGTACGACCAGTCCGCGGGCAGCGGCAATGGCACCACGTACCACATCGAGAAGTTCGCCGCGTTCGTGCTGGACGGCTGGCGGAAGAATCCTTCCGGCTCGCAGGGTGGCATGTGCTCCGGAGTGAGCTCCATCTACAACACGAAGATCCTGCCCACCGGAAGCGCCCGCTGGGCGACGACCGGCCTCCAAGGGCATTTCACCCAGTTCGTCTCCCTCGAGGACGCGTTCAAGATCGGCCCCGGCGTGCCGAACGGCGGCCTCACCATCGTTCGCCTGACCTGCAGCAACGCCCCGGCGGATCCCTGCCCCGCACCGTAAGGAACCTGAAATGAAGACCCGAATCATCGGCGCAATCGCCGCTCTCGTCATCGCCGTCGTCGGCGCGTTCTTCCTCATCTCCTACGTCTCCGCGTCCGATGCCCGTGCTTCGGCCGGCGCCGAGCTCACCAAGGTCTACGTCGTCGACGAGGCGATCCCGGCCGGCACCGCGGGCGAGGACGTCTCCGAGTACATCCGCGTGGACACCGTGCTGCAGCGGAACCTCGCCGGTGACAACGTCTCCGACCTCGCGGAACTGGAGGGCCTCGTCGCATCGTCACAGATCCTGCCGGGCGAGCAACTGCTCGTCGCCCGGTTCGCCGACCCCGCCGAACTCGCCGCCCAGGGCGACGTGCCCGTGCCGGAGGGCATGCAGCAGGTGTCCTTCACCCTCCCGGCCGACCGCGTCGTCGGCGGCCAGATCCGCCCCGGCGACCACATCGGCCTCGTCGGAACGGTCGACCCCGACGAGGTCGGCGACCAGGAGGACGTGATCAACCCGTGGTCCGAGTTCGCCTTCCACGGGGTCCTCGTGACGAAGGTGCAGGGCGTCGCCGTGCCGGACCCCGAGACCGGGGAAGAGGTCGACCAGGATGCCTCGTCGAGCCTCATGCTGACGATCGCGCTCTCGACGCACGACGTCGCACGCTGGGTCTGGTTCAGCGAGGGCGAGTCCGCCGGGTGGGCCCAGATGTGGCTGACGCTCGAGAACGAGAAGACCGACACGAGCGGCTCGTCGCGCGTCGACGGAATGAACGCCTGGCAATGATCCCCTTTCTGCTGGTCAGCCGCTCGACGGAGTACGAGACTCGACTCCGGGGCCTCCTCGGTGCGCGACTGCACGTCGTCGCCGGCGAGTTCCTCACCTTCGGCGCGGATGCCGTCCTGAAGCAGGTGACCTCGCTCCCGCGGATCGCCCTGCTCGGCCCTGTCCTCAACTACGAGGAGACGAGGGAACTCGTCTTCGGCCTGCAGGAGCGCTATCCGGGCATCGGCCTCATCGTCGTGCGCGAGCAGCGGTCGGATCTCGAGGACTGGGTCGATGCACTGGCCCTGCAGGCGGTGCTGAGTCCGGCGTCCTCCGACGAGACGACACTCGAACTCATCGATCGGCTCACCACGTGGCTCATCGGTCGAGGCGTCGCCGCCGCGTCGGATTTCGAGCCCGCGACCGAACCCGTCCAGCCCTTCGCGGCGAGCGAGGGCGTCGTGGAGCTCGGCGACCTCGAGGACCGGCTGGCCGCTGAGGACGCCGCCGCCCTGTCCGAGCCTGTCGAGGCGGAGCCGATCGAGGAGTGGGCGTTCCCGCCCCTCGAACCCGGCGCGCGCAGCGAGGCCATCGCGGTCGTCGCGCCCAAGGGAGGCCAGGGGAAGACCACGCTCTCGATCAACCTAGCCTCAGGGCTCGCCGAGATCGCCCCGAACTCGGTCGTCCTCATCGATGCCGACCTCCAGTTCGGGGACATCACCGCCGTCCTGGCGTTGCAGCCGGAGCGGACGATCGTCGATGCGGTCCTGGCCGATGCGGACGAGCTCGTGCTCAAGACGACCCTGACGCATCACCCCGACGGATTCTTCGTCGTGGCGAGCGTTCCGTCGCCGGAGCTCGCCGACGACGTGCAGCCGGCAGCGCTGGCCGCGTTGATCGAGCGACTCCGATCCCTGTTCCAGTACGTCGTCATCGACACGACGCCGGGACTCGGCGAGCACACGCTGGCGACCATCGAGCACTCCACCGACGCGGTCTTCGTGACGAACATGGGTGTGGCGAGCCTTCGTGCGATGCGCACCGAGTTCTCCGTCCTGACCCGGATCGGCCTGATGCCCTCGAACCGGCACGTCGTGCTGAACTTCTCCGATCGGATGAGCGGGCTGACAACCGGAGACGTGGAGAAGATCATCGGAGCCCCGATCGATGTCGAGATCCCCCGATCCTCGGCAGTCCTCTTGGCCGCGAATCGGGGAATCCCGCTGATCCACGACGACGTTCGGGACCCTGCTGCGAAGGCGATCCGCTCGCTCGTGCTTCGCATCGCCCCCGACGCATACCCGAAGCGAAGCAAGATCCAAAGAAGGCGGCGAATCAATGAACCTGTCTGATCGCATCAACTCCACCCGCACGCAGGATGGCGCGCCGGTTCCCGAAGCTCGCCGGACGACCCCGTCGGCGCACGTTCCGGGTTCCCCGCCCGCTGACGCCGACGTTCCGACGTCGCCGCAGGGCGGCCCCGCGGTGCCGGCGGAGGGCGCGTCCGTCGTGCCGCCGTCGGTCCCGGAGGCGACGCAGCCGATCGCCTCGACGCCGGCGCCGGAGTCGGCAGTTCGGGAGGCCACCGCCGTCGACCCCCTCGCCGGTGTGAAGGAGAAGGCGGCGGGAGAGCTCTTCGAGCGAATCGGCGTTCGCATGAACGACCCGTCGCTGACCGAGGAACAGCTCCACGCGCTCGCACGCGCGGAACTGGCCGAGATCGTCGCGGCCGAGCAGATCGCGCTCTCGACGGTCGAACGGAACCGGCTCATCGACGAGATCGGGTCGGACGTGCTCGGCTACGGTCCGCTCGAGGCGCTCCTCGTCGACGAGTCCGTGACCGAGGTCATGGTCAACCGATACGACCAGGTGTACGTCGAGCGCAGCGGCCGCCTGGTCGAGACGCCCCACCGGTTCACGAGCGAGGCCCAGCTTCGCCGGGTGATCGAGCGGATCGTGGCCCGCATCGGGCGTCGCGTCGACGAGTCGTCGCCGCTGGTCGACGCCCGGCTCGAGGACGGGTCCCGAGTCAATGCCATCATCCCGCCGCTCGCGGTGGACGGCTCGTCGCTCACGATCCGGAAGTTCGCGCGGACGCCCTACACGGTGGAGGACCTCGTCGGGTTCGGCACGCTGACGCCCGAGGCGGCGACCGTGCTCGATGCCGCGGTGCGGGCCAAGCTGAACATCCTCGTCTCGGGCGGTACCGGCACCGGCAAGACCACGATGCTGAACGTCCTCTCCGGATTCATCCCGAGGGATGAGCGGATCATCACGATCGAGGATGCCGTCGAGCTCCAGCTGCAACAGGACCACGTCGTCCGGCTCGAGTCCAGGCCCCCGAACATCGAGGGCCGTGGCGAGATCAGCATTCGCGACCTGGTGCGGAACTCGCTCCGCATGCGTCCGGACCGCATCGTCGTCGGCGAGGTCCGCGGCGCCGAGTCCCTCGACATGCTGCAGGCGATGAACACCGGTCATGAGGGCTCGATCTCCACGATCCACGCCAACACCCCACGAGACGCGGTGTCCCGTCTGGAGACCCTGGTGCTCATGGCGGGCATGGACCTTCCGCTGCGTGCCATCCGCGAGCAGATCTCATCCGCGATCGACGTCATCGTCCAGATCACCCGCCACAAGGACGGCGTGCGCCGCGTGACGCACATCACCGAGGTGCAGGGCATGGAGGGCGACGTCGTCACGATGCAGGACGCCTTCAGCTTCGACTACACCGGGGGGTTCGACGAGCAGGGCCGGCTGCAGGGCCGCCTCGAGCCCACGGGCGTGCGGCCGCGGTTCGCGGAGCGCATCGCCGACCATGGCATCCTGCTCCAGGTCTCGCTCTTCCAGCCGCACTTCCCCGAGCTGATCGGCGAGTTGCGATGAGCCCCGTCATCCTGGTCGCGGGCTTCGCGCTGAGCCTGCTCGCGCTGCTCGTCGTGATCTTCTTCGTGGTCACGACACCCAAGCCCCGCGTCGCGAAGGATCGCCGCACCGCGCCCGGCGTCGAGGAGATCTCGACGCTCACGAAGGCCACCGGGCGCACGACCGCGGTCATCGAGCGAACCGTCTCGAAGCAGGTGCGCCGCTGGTTCGGCCCCGAGCAGCTCGAGATGGCCGGCATCAAGACCGAGCCGTCGGGGTTCATCGTCCTGGTCGCATGCGCGGCGAGCGTGCTCGCACTGATCGGCGTGCTCATCGGCCTCGCGAGCGGTTCCGGATTCCTCCTCGCGCTCGTGCTCGTGCTCCTCGCCCCGATCGGGGCGAAGGTGATGCTGAACGTGCGCACGTCGCGCCGGCAGGCCAGGTTCGCCGACCAGATCGACGACACGGTGCAACTGATCGCGGGCGGCCTTCGAGCCGGCCATGGGCTGTCGCGCGCCCTCGCCGGCGTCGCCAACGACGCCGAGTCGCCGATGCGCGAGGAGCTCGGCCGGGTCGTCAACGAGACGAGGCTCGGCCGGGACCTTCCCTCGGCGCTCATCACGACCGCGGAGCGCATGAAGAGCGACGACTTCGACTGGGTCGCGCAGGCCATCGCCGTCAACGCCGAGACCGGCGGCAACCTCGCCGAGGTCCTCGACCAGGTCGGCAAGACCATCCGGGAGCGCAACCAGATCCGACGGCAGGTGAAGGCGCTGAGCGCCGAAGGCCGTCTCTCGGGGATCATCCTGATCGCCCTGCCGATCTGCGTCGGGCTCTTCCTCCTGATCACGAAGCCGGGATACCTCGTTCCGTTCGTCGAGAACTTCATCGGCATCCTGGCGCTCGTCATCGGTGGAGTCCTCCTGGTCGTGGGTTCGATCTGGATGTCGATGACGGTGAAGGTGAAGTTCTGATGTCGAACCTGATGGCAAATGGAACGTGGCTCGTGTACCTGGCCGTCGGCCTCGTCGCGGTCGGCCTCGGCTGGTTCGTGTTCTCGCTGTTCCCGGCGCGCAGGCCCGCTGGCGAAGCGGCCGCGGCGAAGGTGGAGGTCCACCCGTCGCTCGGGGCGGTGCAGCAGTCGTCGCTCGGTCGGTCGCTCGTGTCCGCCATTCCGACGGGATACGCCGGATGGCTCGATCGACAGATCGTGCTCGCCGGGCGCCCGATCGGCTCGACGGTCGGCGGCATCGTCACGCGGAAGCTCGTGCTCGGCGCACTCGGTGCGCTCGCTGGGACGTTCGTGATCTTCGCCACCGGCGGCCCCAATCCGCTCAAGCTGCTGCTCGCCGGCTTCGTGACGGTCCTCTGCTTCTTCCTCCCCGACGTCCGCATCAACAGCCGGGCGCACGACCGACAGGAGGCGATCAAGATCGCGCTCCCGGACACGCTCGACCAGATGACGATCGCCGTCGAAGCGGGTCTCGGCTTCGACGCCGCGATGGCCAAGGCCGCGCGCGGCGGAAAGGGCCCGCTCGCCGAGGAGCTCATCCGCGTGCTGCAGGACATGAGCATTGGACGGACGCGCCGAGACTCGTTCACCGAGTTGGAGCGTCGCACGAACGTCGAAGACCTGCAGCGATTCATCCGCGCCATCATCCAGGCCGACGCGTACGGCATCGCGATCGGCGACGTCCTCCGCGTCCAGGCCGGTGAGATGCGCCTGAAGCGACGACAGCGTGCCGAGGAGCAGGCGATGAAGGTGCCGGTGAAGATCCTCTTCCCGCTCGTCTTCTGCCTGCTGCCCGTCCTCTTCATCATCGTGATGACGCCGGCGGTCATCGGCATCATCGACGCGTTCAGCTGACACGAGATGCGCCCCGGCCTCGATAGGCTCGTCGCAGGACGCTGGGGGGAGGTGTCGTGGCCGAAGGGGAGCGCGAACAGTGGCGACCCGACGTGCTCGGTGCCGGATTCGAACAGCTCACCCTCCCGCTCGGCACCGACAACGAGGGTGAGGTCGTGGCCACCCTCGTGCGGCACCGGCCGCCGTGGCGCCTGCGATTGGGGCGAGGCGCGGCATCCGGGGCCGACGTGCTCTACGTGCACGGCTGGAGCGACTACTTCTTCAACCCCGGCCTCGCCGAGTACTGGTCGAACGCCGGCGCGCGGTTCTTCGCGCTCGACCTGCGCAAGTACGGACGCAGCCTCCGCCCCGGCCAGACGCCCGGGTTCATCACCGACCTCGCCGACTACGACGCCGACATCGCCGCCGCGCTCGCCGCGATGGGCCACGGCGCGCCCGACGGGTCGGACGGCGGGGATGCCGCATCGAGGGGCAGCAACGGGAGGCCGCTGATCCTGCTCGGGCACTCGACGGGCGGGCTCACGCTCAGCCTCTGGGCCGCGCGACACCGAGGTCGCGCCGCCGCGCTCGTGCTCAACAGTCCGTGGCTCGAGTTCCAGGCGAGCAAGGTGGGCCGTGAGGCGCTCGCGCCGGTCATCGGGTGGGGGGCGAAGGTGAACCCGCTCGCGCCGCTGCCGAACGTCGACCTGGGCTTCTACACGCGCACGGTCTCGAAGGAGCTCGACGGCGAGTGGGAGTACGACCACGCGTGGCGACCGGATCGCGGGTTCACGGTGCATCCGGCCTGGCTGAACGCGGTGCTCGCCGGGCACGCCACCGTCGCGGCCCGCATCGACGTGGGCGCCCCGGTGCTCACGCTGCTGTCGAAGCGGTCGACCCTGCAGGCCCGCTGGGACCCGGCGATGGCGTCGAGCGACATCGTGCTCGTGGTCGACGAGGTCGCCGAGCGCACGCTCCGCCTCAGCCAGATCGGCGCGGTGGCGCGCATCGACGGTGCGCTGCACGACGTGTTCCTGTCGCGCGCGCCCGTGCGTGCGGCCGCCTACGACGCGATCACCCAGTGGTTGCGCGGCTACGCGCCGCACCGCCGCTGAGCGGCAGACGACTCAGCGGATCGTGGGCGGCGCGGCGCCGGCGCGGCGCCGGCGGGCTAGCGGAAGTTGACGAACTGCAGCGCGACCTCGAGGTCCTTGCCCTTGAGCAGCGCCATCGTCGCCTGCAGGTCGTCGCGGCTCTTCGACGAGACGCGCACCTCGTCGCCCTGCGTCTGGCTCTTGACGCTCTTCGGCGCCTCGTCGCGGATGATCTTGTTGATCTTCTTGGCGTTCTCGGAGTCGATGCCGGCCTTCATCGTGGTCTCGATGCGGAACTCCTTGCCCGACGGGAACGGCTCCCCGGCGTCGAGCGAGCGCAGCGAGATGCCGCGCTTGATGAGCTTGGCCTCGTAGACCTCGAGGATCGCCTTCGCGCGCTCCTCGCTGTTGGCCTTGATCAGCACCTTCTCGCCGGACTGCTCGATCGACGCACCGACGTTCTTGAAGTCGTAGCGCTGCGCGACCTCTTTCTGCGCCTGGTGGAGGGCGTTGTCGGCCTCCATCTGGTCGACCTTGGAAACGATGTCGAACGTTGCATCTGCCATGCCGCCAGTGTATCGACGAGCGGATGCCGCGTGGCTGTCGACACCGCATCGACGAGCGGATGCCGCGTGGGGGAGGCCTGTCAGGCCGGCGGGCGGGCCGTCGACGAGCGCACCCGCAACTCGTACGGCAGGGGAGTGGCCGCGGGCGTCGCGGCATCCGCGCTGCTCGGCTCGAGCTCGTCCATCAGGATCTCGACCGCCATCTCGCCCTGCACCCGTGGGAACTGCGCGACGGTCGTGAGCCCGAAGAAGTCGGAGAGGTCGTGGTCGTCGATACCCGCGATCGAGACGTCGCGCGGGACGACGAGGCCGAGGTCGCGGGCCGCGAGGATCGACCCGATGGCCATCTCGTCGGATGCGGCGAAGATCGCCGTCGGCCGGCCGTGCGGTGCGCCGAGCAGTTGCTTCGCGGCGTGGTACCCGCCGCGGATCGTGAAGTCGGCCGGCGCGAAGAGACGCGGGTCGACGTCGATGCCGGCGTCGCGGAGCGCGCCCTCGTAGCCGATGCGGCGGTTGGTCGGCAGGTGGAAGTCCATGTCGAACTCGAGGTCGCCGCCGATGTGCGCGATGCGGGTGTGGCCGAGGCCGATGAGGTGCTCGGTCGCGAGCCGGGCGACGGCGACGTCGTCGATCGTGAGGGTGCGCACCCCCGGGATGGGGCCGCCGACGCCGACGAGCGGCTTGCCGAGTTCGTGCAGGCGCGCGACCTCGGGTTCGGTGAGTTCGAGGGAGACGGCGATGACCGCGTCGACGCGCTGGCGCAGCAGGAAGTGCTCGAAGACGCTCGCGCGCTCGTGCCCGTCGCCGGAGAGGTTGTAGAGGGTCAGGTCGTAGCCGCTGCGGAGGAGGGACTGCTGGGCGCCCTCGAGCACCGAGGAGAAGAACCATCGGTTCAGGAACGGCACGACGACGCCGATGTTGCGGGTGCGGCCCGATGCGAGACTCGAGGCGTTGGAGGAGACGACGTAGCCGAGCCGCGCCGCGGCCTCCTCGACCTTCGCCTTCGAGCCGGGGGAGACGTGGCCGCGGCCGCTGAGCGCGCGCGACACCGTCGCGGTGGAGACTCCCGCGAGTCTCGCGACCTCTTCGATGCCGGCCATGGTTCCTCATTCCCGGCCATGCCGAGTCGATCCCCGGCCCCGCCGAGTCAGGGAAATCCTACTCGTCCGTACCGCCCGCGCCCCGCGTGGCGCGTTGTCTCCTCGCGGCGGGTGGGATAGAAATACGTGTCGGGGCCGGCTCACGGGGGTGGCGGCCGCCCCAGTCGCCGTCTCGAAGGGAAAGCACCCGTGAAGTGGCTCAAGGGCATCGCCGTTGCGTTGGTCGTGATCTTCGCCTTGTTCTACATGATCAGTCGTCCGGAGGACGCTGCGAACGTGGTGCAGGGTGCGTTCGGCGCCGTCGTCTCGGCCACCGAGGCCGTCGGCAGGTTCTTCAGCTCCCTCGCCTCATGACGCCATGAGCGTGTTCGGATTCGATCCGCGCGTCGAGCGCCACCTCATCTCCGATGAGGGCGAGGTGATCGTCGACGAGGTGCGCAAGCACTGGGCGGCGGTCGTCGGCGCCGCGCTCGAGATGTCCGCGTCCGTTCCCGCGCTGATCCTCCTCGCGTGGGTGCCGCAGCAGCTGTATTGGTTTCCGCTCTTCCTCGCGCTCTTCCTCTTCCTGCACGGCCTCTGGCGGATCCTGCAGGCGCGCATGGATCGCTTCGTGATCACGAACATGCGCGTGTTCCGCGTGCACGGGATCCTGTCGCAGCGCATCGCCACCATGCCGATCTCCCGAATCCTCGACATCTCGGTGCACACGCCGCTCATCGGTCGGGTGTTCGGCTACGGCCACTTCGTCTTCGAGTCGGCCGCACAGGACCAGGGGCTCCGCGAGATCCGGTTCGTCGGGTCGCCCGACGAGCGCGGCGCCACGATCCAGCGCGTCATCCAGCGCTCCGGCCTGCGCGGGCCCGCCCGGCAGATGGGTCGCAGCGAGCAGTTCGAACCGGCGCCGGCGCCGCAGCGCTACGACCCGGCGCCGCAGCCCGATCGCTACGACACGAGCCCGCCGCGCGACCCGAACGACACCGCCGAGATGCCCTGGTGGCGGTCGTAGGCCGTCGATTTCTCGCACCGGCCCTCGACGGGTACCATTGACAGGCCCCCGGTTGTGTGCAGAACGTGGTCGGGTGCGATGGCGAGTTACCCAAGCGGCCAAAGGGATCTGACTGTAAATCAGACTGCTCAGCATTCGGGGGTTCGAATCCCTCACTCGCCACCAGAGAAGCCCCGGTCATCCGGGGCTTTCGTGGTTCAAGCGGGCGGATGCCCCGGCGCGGCGCCCCTCCCACCCGCTAGCGTGTCCCCATGAGCGAAGAGGCATCCGTTGCACTGCTCGACCTCGCACGGCGCATCGCGCTGCAGGCGGCCGAGTTCGCACTCGAGGCGCGGCGCGGTGGGGTGAGCGTCGCCGCGACGAAGTCGTCGCCCATCGACATCGTCACCGCGGTCGACCGCGACACCGAGGCCCTCATCCGCCGGCTCGTGCTCGAGGCGCGACCCGACGACGGCATCGTCGGCGAGGAGGACGAGGCGCGCATCGGCTCGAGCGGAGTCAACTGGGTCGTCGACCCGATCGACGGCACCGTGAACTTCCTCTACGGCATTCCGGCCTGGGCGATCAGCATCGCGGTCGTCGAGGGGTCCGACGACCCGACACGGTGGACGGCGCTCGCGGCCGTCGTCGTCAATCCGAGCACCGGCGAGGTCTTCGAGGCGCGCGCCGGCGGTGGCGCGTGGCTCGACGGGTCGCGAGTGCACGCGAACACGGAGGTGCCGCTCAGCCACGCGCTCGTCGGCACGGGATTCTCGTACTCGTCCGAGGCGCGACGTGCGCAGGCCGAGGTGCTGCTCGCGCTGCTGCCGCTCGCGCGGGACATCCGCCGCTCCGGCTCGGCCGCCCTCGACCTGTGTTCGGTCGCCGCGGGGCGCCTCGACGCGTACTACGAGCGCGGGTTGAACCCGTGGGACCATGCCGCGGGCGCGTTGATCGCGAGGGAGGCGGGCGCGACCGTCCGCGGCCCGGGCGGCGGGGCGGCCACGTTCGAACTCGTGCTCGCTGCGGCGCCGACGCTGTACGACGAGCTGGCGGATGTGCTGCGACACGCCGGGGTCGACGCATGAGGCCGGGCCGCGCGATCGCCGCGGAAGTCGTGGACTCGCAGCCTTCTGACAGGCGGAAATCACTGTTCGACATGGCGTGTGCGACTGAGAACGGTTAGTCTTTACCAACCTGTTATCTCGACCTTCGTCGTGATGCCCACCTCCCAGCATTGTCCGATTCCACGAAGCCGAGAGTTTCCCCCCACGTGCTCGAGTCCCCCCTCGTGCCCGACGATTCCACGCCAGGCACCCAGGCCCTTTCGCGGCCCGAGCGACCCCTGACCCGTCGTGAACTCCGTGAGCGCGAGTCGGCCGAGAGTGCTGCAGCGCAGCGTGCCGCGGCGTTCGGGCAGCAGGGCGGGCCGACGTCGACACCGGTCGAACGGCCGGCGGATGCCTCGTGGCAGGCCGTGTTCACCCCGGTGGCCGCGCCGGCCCCCGCGTCTCCCGCGGCTCCGATGTTCACCCCGGCTCCCGTCCCCCCGGCCGCCGCTCCGGCTCCGGCTTTCACCCCGGCTCCCGTCGCTTCGGCCGCCGCTTCGGCTCCGGCCTTCGCCCCGGCTCCCGTCGCGCCGGCCTCGGGCGAATTGCGACCGAGACGATCGGCCACCGCGTATCCGATCTCGTCCACGCCTCCGTCGGAACCCCTCGTTCCCGCGATTCCGGCGACACCCGCAGCACCCGCACTTCTCGCAACACCTGCAGCACCCGCACTTCTCGCAACACCTGCAGCACCCGCTCTTCCCGCAGCACCTGCAGCACCCGCTCTTGTCGCAGCCCCCGCTCCGACCCCACAGGCCGAGCCGGTCGACCACTCGGTCGACAGGACCTCGGCCTTCGCCGTGTCGCCGACCGGCATCGATGCGGGCTCCGAGTCGGGTGCCGGTTTCGACGCGCTCTTCGCCGGGCTCGGAGACGAGCCCGAGGCGCAGGAGCACGGCGGCCGCCGCGCGGAGGCATCCGCTCGTTCGCCTCGCCCCTCCCGCGCCGAGCGCAAGGCCGAGAAGGCGGCGAAGAAGGGCGGCACCGCGCGATCCGCCGCTCCCGTCCAGCCGCGGGCAGTGCCGGTCGCGCCGCCCGAGGCGAGTGCTGCTGCCACCGACGACTTCGCCGCCGTGATCGCCGCCTCTGCGATGACCCGCGTCCCCGACCTCGCGCCGGTGCCCGCCTCCGACCCGCAGTCGGCGGAGCAGTTCGCGCCGACGGCGGTCTGGCAGCCGTCGAACGGCAACGCAGCGGCCGAGCAGCGGCCTCGCCGTTCCGCGGGTGCGGACTCGGCCGGCGCGCGGCGCTCCACGGGGCGCGAGGCATCCGTCGCTGCCCCGACGCCGGGTTCGCCCACGGCACCAGCCAAGCGCCGCGTGAAGCGCGTCGGGCGAGTCGCCCGCATGTCGAGCGGCTTCGCGGCGATGAGCTTCGCGGCACTGCTGGCGGTCACGACCTCCGTGCCCTCGCTCTCGCTCCTGTCGCCCGCCGACGTGCAGGCCATGGCGCTCGAACGGGCCACGGTCGGCACCGAGCCCGGCCAGCAGGTCGAGATCACCGGTGGCACGCTCGCGCAGACCGTGCAGCAAGAGGGCTACGAGACGCAGACCATCGAGGAGTACGCCCGAGCCGCCGGCATCCGCCCCGAGGCGTCGTTCACGAACAACCCGTCGGGCACTATCCAGTGGCCGTTCGCCGTCGGCGTGCACGTCGGCGACCGGTTCGGATACCGCGACTGCGCCGGCTGCTCGAGCGACCACGGCGGTCAGGACTTCAACCCCGGCCTCGGCGCCGAGATCCAGGCGATCGCCGACGGCGTCGTCGCGAACTCGACCGACTCCGGCGGGTCCCTCGGTGTGGTCATGATGATCGACCACGTGATCGACGGCGAGGTCGTCACGAGCGTCTACGCGCACATGGTGAGCGGCTCGCGTCGCTTCGAGACCGGCGACACGGTCAAGGTCGGCGACGTGATCGGCAAGACCGGCAACACCGGCATGTCGACCGGCCCGCACCTGCACTTCGAGATCCGTCTCGGCGGCATGAGCGGCACCAAGGTCGATCCACTCGACTGGCTGTACGCCAACACCAACTGACGTGCGACCGCACGTCTACGGCCGCACGGTCGACGACGAGACCCGTTGCGTGCACTACGCGACGGCCGTCGACATCATCGCCATCCGATTCGCGTGCTGCGATCGCTACTACCCCTGCCACGCCTGCCATGACGAGGCCGAGTCGCACCCGGTCGTCGTTCGGCGGCGCGCCGAATGGGACGCGCCCGGCATCCTGTGCGGCGCCTGCGGCACCGAGCTCTCGGTGACCGAGTACCGCGCCGTCGAGGCGTGCCCGGCCTGCGACGCGGAGTTCAACCCGCGCTGCCGCCTGCACTGGGACCGCTACTTCGAGGCGTAGACCGCTCCTGCGCGGCCGGGGCGGTCCCCGGCCGCGCAGCGCGGTTCAGCGTTTGCGGCGAGACGCGTCAGGCAGTGAGCCAGACCGTCGTGTCGGCGGGAAGCGCGCGCCCGTCGATCGGTTCGCTCGAGAGCAGCACGTCGCCCTCGGGCAGCTCGACCGGGGCGTCCCCGGCATTGGCGACCACGACGACATCGCCGTTGCGGAACGCGATGACCGACTCGGGGTAGCCCGGCAGCCACTCGAGCGTGCCGGCGCCGAGGTCGTGCTCGCGCCGCCGGGCGAGTGCCTCCCGATAGAGCGAGAGCGTCGAGGCGGGGTCGCCCTGCTGCACGTCGCGCGCGAGCTCCGCCCACTGCGCGGGCTGCGGGAGCCATGAGGCATCCGACGGGCCGAAGCCGTACGAGGGCGCCGTCGATTCCCAGGGGAGGGGCACGCGGCATCCGTCGCGCCCGTACCGCTCGCCGTTCGTGCGGAACCACGTCGGGTCCTGGCGGGCCTCGTCGGGCACGTCGATGACCTCGGGCAGGCCCAATTCCTCGCCCTGGTACAGGTAGACCGAGCCGGGCAGTGCGAGCATGAGCGCCGTCGCGGCGCGGGCGCGGCGCAGGCCGGGCGCGTACTCGGGCAGTCCCTTCGAGCGCGGCCCGAGGCCGTGGCCCTGCGGGTTCGCCTCGGTCACCGAGAGCCGGGTCGCGTGGCGCACGACGTCGTGGTTCGAGAGCACCCAGGTCGAGGGTGCTCCGACCGCGGCGAACGCCGCGAGGGAGTCGTCGATGACGTGGCGCAGCGCCTCGGCGTTCCACGGCGTCTCGAGGTAGGCGAAGTTGAAGGCCTGGTGCATCTCGTCGGGGCGCACCCAGTTCGCGAGGCGGGGCAGCGGGTCGACCCATGCCTCGGCCGCGAGCACGCGGTCGTCGGGGTACTCGTCGAGGAGCTTCCGCCAGTCGCGGTAGATCTCGTGCACGCCGTCCTGGCCCCAGTACGGCGCACTGTCGCCGGCTTCGACGGAGATCTCGGGTTCGAGGGGCACACCGGATGCCGCGGGGGTGACGCCGGCGGCGCCGCCCATGCTGCCGCCCTCGGCCGGGGGAGTGAAGTCGGGCAGGCCCTCGGCCTTGATCATGCCGTGGGCGACGTCGACGCGGAATCCGTCGACGCCGCGGTCGAGCCAGAACCGCAGGATGCGCCGGAACTCCTCGCGCACCTCGTCGTTGGTCCAGTCGAAGTCGGGCTGCGAGCTGTCGAAGAGGTGCAGGTACCACTGGCCGGGCGTGCCGTCGGCCTCGACGATGCGCGTCCAGGCCGGGCCGCCGAAGACCGACTCCCAGTTGTTGGGCGCCTCGGTGCCGCCCTCGCCGCGGCCGTCGCGGAAGAGGTAGCGGGCGCGCTCGGCGCTGCCGGGGGCGGCGGCGAGGGCGGCCTGGAACCACTCGTGCGCGTCGGAGGAGTGGTTCGGCACGAGGTCGACGATGACGCGGATGCCGCGGGCGTGCGCCTCGGCGATCATCGCGTCGAAGTCGGCGAGGGTGCCGAAGAGCGGGTCGACGTCGCAGTAGTCGGCGACGTCGTAGCCGGCGTCGCGTTGCGGCGAGGTGTAGAAGGGGGAGAGCCAGATCGCGTCGATGCCGAGCTCCTGCAGCGAGCCGAGGCGTGCCGTGATGCCGGCGAGGTCGCCCATGCCGTCGCCGTTCGCGTCGGCGAACGACCGGGGGTAGATCTGGTAGATCGCGGCGGTGCGCCACCATTCGGAAGTCATGCGGAAACTGTACGTCATCCCGATACATGATGGAAACGCTTGCAGTTTGCACTCGTCACGCGATGGTTACAAACCGGTATCAATGCGCGCTGCCCGGTTTGGTAAAGGGCTCGAGGCAAGGTATACCTGTAATCGCTTGCACCAAGCGAGCACTCCACATACGGAAGAACGGCCTTTCGGGCGCGGTGCCCCGTTTCGCAGCGGAACGGGGAGACTCATCCTGGCGAAGGCGCCGATCTCACGCACACTGAGAAGGGCACACCAATGAGGGTGAACAAGAAGAGCCTGCTCGCCGCCGGAGCCGTCGCAGTCATCGCGACCCTCGGCCTCGCGAGCTGCGCAGGCGGCGACAGCGGCTCCGAAGGCGAGGCCTCGTCGAGTGGCACGCTGACCGTCTGGGTCGACGCCGAGCGCGTCGACGCGCTGCAGGCCGCGGCCGACGCCTACTCCGAGGAGAAGGGCGTCAAGGTCGAGCTCGTCGGCAAGGACAACGCCGACATCAAGGACGACTTCATCCAGCAGGTTCCGACCGGCAAGGGCCCCGACATCACGATGGGCGCCCACGACTGGCTCGGCGAGCTCTCGACCAACGGCGTCGTCGCCCCCATCGAGCTCGGCGACTCCGCCGCCGACTACCTGCCCGTCGCGATCGACGCGTCGACCTACGAGGGCACGACCTACATGCTTCCCTACGCGGTGGAGAACATCGCGGTGCTCCGCAACGCCGACCTCGTTCCCGAGGCCGCCACGAGCTTCGACGACATGATCGCCAAGGGCCAGGCCGCCGGCCTCACGCAGCCGTTCGTCGTGGAGCAGGGCGCCGAGGGCAACCCCTACCACCTGTACCCGTTCCAGACCGCGTTCGGCGCTCCCGTCTTCGGCAGCAACGACGAGGGCTACGACCCCACCGACCTGCAGATCGGCAACGCGGGCGGCGAGCAGTTCGCCACGTGGCTCGGCAGCCAGGGCAAGAACGGCACCGGCGTCTTCAACACCGACATCGACGGCGACATCGCCAAGCAGGCGTTCATCGACGGCACCGCGGCCTTCTGGCTGACCGGCCCGTGGAACGTCGGCGCCGCGACCGACGCCGGCATCAACGTCGCGATCGACACCGTGCCGAGCCCGACCGCCGAGGTCGCTTCGCCGTTCGCCGGCGTCAAGGGCTTCTTCGTCTCCTCCGAGTCGAAGAACAAGGTCGCCGCGAACGACTTCCTCGTGAACTACATCGGCACCGAAGACGTCCAGCTCGAGCTCTTCAAGGCCGGCAACGTGCTCCCCGCACTCTCGGCCGCCGCTGAGACCGCGTCGAGCGACCCGATCGTCGCCGGCTTCGCCGCCGTCGGCGCCGAGGCCGTGCCGATGCCCGCGATCCCCGCGATGGGTGCCGTGTGGCAGTACTGGGGCATCGCCGAGGCCGACATCATCAACGGTGCCGACCCGGTCACGACGTGGCAGAAGCTTGCCGCCGACGTGCAGGCCGCGATCAGCAAGTAACGACTGAGAAGCTCCGGGTCGGATGCCGCCC
>NZ_JBHURI010000009.1:0-70628 GCF_042673425.1 Agromyces sp. NPDC056965
GCACCCGTTGCGGGTGCCGGCGGCCGGTCGTCAGCAGTGGAGCTCGGTCTCAGAGGCTCCGCGCCTCGATGTCGCCGTACGCGGTGGTCGCCGTGATGGCGAGTTCGGCGTCGGCGCCCTTGGAGTTGCTCAGCGAGTTCTGCACGCGACCGTAGGTGGTGCCCGCGTCGAGCGTGGCGGATGCCCCGGGCACGACGCCGACCGACAGGTTGCCCGCCTGTGCGCTGAGCACGACCGAGCCGCGCACGGCCTCGGCGATGCGGATGTCGCCCTTCTGGGTGCTGATCTCCGCAGGGCCGTTGAGGCGGCCGACCACGACGTCACCGGCGAGGGCGGAGAGCCGCACGGTCTCGGCCTCGTCGATCTTGACCGTGCCGTTGGCGCCGGCGAACACGACGTCGCCGAGGCGTCCGACACCGCGGAACTCGGCCGCGGCCGCCTTCGCCTCGACTCGGGATCCGGCGGGCAGTTGCACCGTGACCTCGACCGAACCCGACGGGCCGAGGATCTGGTTGCCGGCGGGCGTCGCGATGCGCAGCAGGCCGTCGCGATAGTCGACCGTCGTCTCTTCGGCCATCTTCACGTCGCGGCTCTTCGACGCGTTGGCGGGGCGCACCTCGACCGCGGTGTCGGCCCGGTCCGCGGCGATGACCTGCACGCGGCCCGCCGAGATGTCGAGCACGGCGGCGATGGGGGCGGGGGTGTCGAACTTCTGCAGCATGATGATTCCTCTTCAGTCGGTGTTGCGTTCAGTTGGTGTTTCCGATGTCGGTAACGCTACGTTGCGTTCACAAATCACACAACAACTGAATTGCATTGAGAGAATGAAATACCAGATCAAACATGGTTAATCGTTGCAACGGCCGGAGATCTAACGCAATGACCGAACCTTCATTCGTTGCAATGACTGCGGAACGAAGGTCATACTGGAGGCGACCCGACCGTCGACGAGGGAGGCCGAGATGCCGGGAGGCAGGCTCACCCAGCACGAACGCCAGCAGATCTCGATCGGCCTGGCCGACGACCTCGCCTACGCGGAGATCGCAAGGCGTCTCGACCGCCCCACCTCGACGATCACGCGCGAGGTGATGCGCAACGGCGGCCCCGCCGCCTACCGAGCCGATCTCGCGCAGCGGGCCACGGAGCGCCGCACGCACCAGCGCAAGCCGACGACGCCGCGCGGCGAGCAGCCGCCCGTGCCGGCACACGGCCGCGATGCCGACGCGGTGCACGAGTACGAGGAGGCGTTCATCACGATCCTCATGCAGTCGGGCCTCCCCCGCATGGCGGCCTCGGTGCTGACGTGCCTGTACACCTCCGACGCCGGCAGCCTGACCGCGGCAGAGCTCGTGCAGCGCCTCCGGGTCAGCCCCGCATCGGTCTCCAAGGCGGTCGCGCTGCTCGAGAACGTGGGGCTCGTGCGCCGGGAGGTCGAGGGCGGCCGACGCGAGCGCTACTCCGCCGACAACGACGCGTGGTACCAGTCGATGATCGCCGCGGCGCGCTCCAACGCCGAGCTCGCCGATGCCGCCCGGCGCGGCGTCAACGTCTTCGGGCGCGACACGCCTGCCGGCAATCGGCTCCAGAACATGGCGCGCTTCGTGGACTTCGTCGCCGAGAGCATCGCCCGTGCCGCCGAGCAGGCACGGGAAATCCTCAACACGAACATCGCCGACGAACGCTGACGGATGTCGCGGCGCGCGCGTTGCGCGAGACCGAGGCATGCGACGATCGAGAGATGACCAGCCCCGACCCGATCGACCTCGACACCTGGCCGCGGCGCGAGGCGTTCGAGCACTACCGCGACCGCGTGCCGTGCACCTACGCCATCACCGTCGAGATCGACGTGACGGAGTTCGCGGCCGCGCTTCGCGCCTCGTCGCGCAAGACCTACATCGCGCAGATCTGGGCGATCGCCACCGTCGTGAACCGGTATCGCGAGTTCCGCATGGCGCTGACCGATGCCGGAGCGGCGGCGAGCTGGCCCGTCGTGCACCCCGCGTTCACGGTGTTCAATGCCGAGCGCGAGACGTTCGCCGCGGTCTGGGCGCCCTACGACCCCGACTTCGGCCGCTTCCACGAGCACGCCGCCGAGCAGCTCGCCACTGCGGCGAGCGCGAGCACCATGTTCCCGCAGGGCGGGCTGCCGCCGAACGTGTTCGACGTGTCGAGCCTGCCGTGGACGAGCTTCACCGGATTCACGCTGCAGATCGACGGCGGCACGGGCCACCTGCTGCCGATCTTCACGCTCGGACGGTACGTCGAGCGCGACGGCCGCACGCTGCTGCCGGTCGCCGTGCAGATCCATCACGCGGCCGCCGACGGGTTCCACACGGCGCGACTGCTGGGCGACCTCGAAGCGCTCATGGGCGATGCGGGCTGGGTGGGCGCGTGACATCCGCCGACCCCTCATCGCCCACCCGCCGCATCGAGCTGACCCTGCACAAGCCCTGGTTCGCCCTGTACGGCCGCGTGCGGCCGACGCTCGTGATCGGCGGCCTCGGCCAGCCCGCCCAATGGGGCACCGGCACCTGGCAGCTGCCGGCCGACGAGACCGCGGTGATCGGCGTGTACCTGTTCAACCGCATGTGGCGCTTCGGGCGCGCCGAGTTCGCGCTCGAGCCGCGCCATGCTCCGGCCCTCGTGTACCGGGCACCGGCCCTGCCGTTCCTCCGCGGCCGGATCCGCGTGCGGGTGTAGCCTGCGAACACTGTCGCGGCCGACGCCCGGCACACCGACCGTGTCGACCGAGGGAGCCAGCGTGCGAATCCGCGCCGTCGATCTCGTCGACGTGTTCGTCTACCTCGTGGTGCTCGGGCTGTTCACCCAGTTCCTGCCGAGCGTCATCACGGAGTCGTTCATCGTGTCGCTCCTGACCGCCGTGCTGTTCAAGCTCGCGCTCGAGGTCATCGCCGTGCTGAAGACGCGAATCCTCGACCGGGTCCGTGCCGCGCGCACGCCGGCGGGCAAGACGCTGAACGCCGCGCTCCTGTTCGTGCTCGGCGCCGGCAGCAAGTTCGTCATCCTGTGGCTCACCGACCTCGTGTTCGGCGACGCGGTGCAGCTCGGCGGGTTCTTCTCCGTCACGCTGCTCATCATCGTGCTGATGCTCGCGCGCGCCGGCATCCGACTGCTCGTCGACCGCTCCTGGCCGCGAGACGGCTCGGCCTGACGTCGGCTAGGGTCGCCGGTATGACCGACGAGCCGAACTCCGTGGCGGCGGCACCCGCCCGGAAGGCGTCGCACCGGCCCCCGCCCGAGCTCGTCGCCGCCGTCGTGCTCGGCTACCTCAACGGATTCGTCGAGGTGTTCGCGGGCATCGCCCTCATGTTCGCCCGCTACCTCCCCGACGTGGAGGGCGGCGAACGCGTGGTCGTCACGATCATCGGCGCCTGCACGGTGCTGCTCGGCCTCTTCGTGATCACGATCGCGGCGGGCCTCACCCGTGCACGACTCGACGCCCGCGTGCTCGTCACCGTGCTGCTCGGCATCACCATCGCACTCGACGTGATCCTCCTGCTCGCGTCGCCCGGCCTCTGGTTCGTCATCGTCGACCTCGCGCTCGCGGCCGCCGCGATCACGGTGTTGTGGACGGGTCGAACTGCGCGGTTCTTCGCACGTACCGCCGGTGCACGAACCGGATGACCTCGATCGCGCCGATGCTCACCACCGACACGGCGAGCACGAGCGCCGACGTCACGACCGACGGGTCGACGAACATCAGGAACTCCGTGACGAGCGGCACCGAGTACACGAGGATCAAGCCGACCATCATCGCCCCGATGATGAGGATCTTCCATCCGTCGATCGGCCGTGAGAGCACGATCAGCACCCAGAGCCCGATGATCGTGAGCAGCAGGGTCGAACCCGTGCGCAGTTCCTCCTCGCCGATGCCCGCCTGCGTCGCCGCCCAGCTGTAGACGAAGAGCGCGATCGCGACGACCGCACCGGCGGGGATCGCGAAGGTCAGCGACCGCCGCAGGAACCCGGGCACGTAGCGGCGCGCGTTCGGCATGAGCGCGAGGAAGAACGCGGGGATCCCGATGGTGAGTCCGTCGATCACCGAGAGCTGGCGCGGCAGGAACGGGAAGGCGAGCACGAACACCCCGAAGAGCAGCGCGAGTCCGGTGGCGTAGACGGTCTTGGTGAGGAACAGCATCGAGACGCGTTCGATGTTCGCGATCACCTGGCGCCCCTCGGCGACCACGCGCGGCAGGTGCGAGAACTTCCCGTCGAGCAGCACGATGCGCGCCACCGCCTTGGTCGCCGGCGACCCCGACTCCATCGCGATGCCGATGTCGGCCTCCTTGATCGCGAGCGCGTCGTTGACGCCGTCGCCCGTCATCGCCACCGTGTGACCGGCCTGCTTCAGCGCGATCACGATCGCCTTCTTCTGGTCGGGCGTGACGCGCCCGAAGACCAGGTGCTGCGCCAGCACAGCCGCGAGCTCGGCCTGTTCGGCGGGCAGCTGCCGGGCGTCGAAGCCCTCTGCCGCCTCGAGCCCCACGCTGCGGGCGATCGCGGCGACCGTCGCCGGGTTGTCACCCGAGATGATGCGCACGTCCACGCCCTGCTCGGCGAAGTACGCGAGGGTCTCGGCGGCATCGGGCCGGATACGCTCGCGGAAGGTCAGGAGCGCGACGGGTTCGAGGCCTGCGGGCAGCGCTTCCGTCGCCTCGTCGAGCGGCTCGTCGCTGCGGGCGAGCACGAGCGTGCGCAGGCCGGATGCCGCGAGCTCGCGCGAGTCGCCGGCGAGCCGGTTGTCGGGGAAGACCATCTCGGGTCCGCCGAGCACCCAGCTGCCCGCGACATCCGTGCCCGCCGCGAAGGCGACCGCGCTCCACTTGCGCGCCGACGAGAACGGGATGCGCGCCGCGGGATCCGTCGACGGCACGTCGGAGTACGGCTCGGCGAGGCACTTCGCCGTCGCGTTCGCATCGGGCTCGCCGCCGTACCAGGCGAGCACGCTGCGCCATCCGTCGGCACGGGCCGCGGCGGCTCCACCCCTCGCCCGGTCGCCGGCGCCCGGCCCGAGCGGGTGCTCGGCGTCGAACACGATGCTGCCCTCGGTGAGCGTGCCGGTCTTGTCGAGGCAGATGAGGTCGACGCGGGCGAGTCCCTCGACAGCCGCGAGCTCCTGCACGAGCACCTGTTGGCGGGCGAGCTTCACGGCGCCGACCGCGAACGCGATGCTCGTCATGAGCACGAGGCCGAGCGGGATCATCGCGACGAGCGAGGCGATCGTGTTGACCGCGGCCTGCCGCCAGTCGCCCGACTCGATCGCCTGCTCCCACCCGCCGAACACGAACATCTGGGCGTTGAACACGAGCAGCGCGATCGGCCCGACGATCCAGCTGACGACGCGCAGCACCTTGTCGATCGAGGAGCGGAGCTCGCTCGCGACGAGCGAGAACTTCTTCGCCTCGGCTGCGAGCCTGTTCGCGAACGAGTCGGCGCCGACGCGCACGACGATCGCCTCGCCTTCGCCCGCCATCACCACCGAACCCGAGAGCACCTCGTCGCCCGGCACCTTGTCGACCGCGTCGGACTCGCCCGTGAGCATCGACTCGTCGAGCTGCAGGTGAGCGGATGTCGCGACGCGGGCGTCCGCCGGCACCTGGTCGCCCGCCCGCAGCACGAGCACGTCGTCGAGCACGACGTCGGAGACGGCCACCTCGAGGGCGGCGCCGTCGCGGCGCACCCGTGCCCGCGGCGCGTGCAGCAGTGCCAGCTTGTCGAGCGCGGCCTTCGCCCGAAACTCCTGCACCGAGCCGATGACCGTGTTCGCGATGGCGCTGATGCCGAACAGGGCGTCCTGCCAGCGGCCGAGCAGGAGCAGCACGAGGAAGCAGGCCGCGATGATGCCGTTGAACAGCGTGAGCACGTTCGCGCGGATGATGCTCGACACGCTCCGGCTCGACTGCTGGCTGAACGCGTTCGACCTGCCGTCGGCGGCGCGCTCCGCGACCTCGGCGCTCGTGAGGCCGGCAGGGGTCTCGACGTCGGTCGCACTCATGTCGGGAGACTATCGGCGATCAGGCGGCAGCCGCAGGTCGGCCGCCCGGAGCGTCGGCGGCGCGTCAGGCGCGCGCATCCTCCAGGTGCGGGGCGCCGTGGCTCAGCACCTTCACCACGAGGTTGTGCCGGGCGAGGGTGCGGATCGTGCGCGTGACCTCGTCGCGATCGCGGCCGAGCGCGCGCTCGTTGGCCACGACGAGCACGTCGCCGGCGCGCAACGTGCCGAACAGGCGGGCCAGCCGCTGCTCCCAGGTCTCGGGCGCCTCCGCCGCGGGGTGCTTGAAGTCGAGGATCGCGACGCCGAAGTCGGCGAGGTCGTTGCGTTGCTCGACCACCGAGGGCATGTCGTCGCGAGCGACGACGAGGCCGACGAGTCGGGCGCCCTCGGGGCGCGCCTTCCACCAGTCCTGGTTGCGCTGCAGCTCTTCGAAGCACTCGGGGCAGCCGAGCGCGTGGTGCCCGGGGCCGTGGGGCGCGGGCGCCGCGTCGGGGGTCGAGGCCGCCGCCGATGCATCCGTCGTCGACTCTGTACCCAGCTCTGCCATGCCGTTCCCCTTCGGTCCGCCTCCCATTGTCGCGCCGATCGCCGACGAGTGCGAGCCGAGTGGGCGGCGGCCGCCCGGCGAGCGGGGTTCAGCGCCAGCACGGATGCCGCGGGGCCCGGGTCGGGCGTAGCCTGCCGTGCATGAGCGGCGCCGTTCGCACCTACCTGTTCGTGCTGACCGATGCCGGTGGCACGGTTCCACCCGAGATCGGAGTGGCGCGGCGACTGGCCGAACGGGGCCACCGCGTCACCGTGCTCGCGGACGACCCGTTGGAGGCCCCGGCCGTCGCGGCCGGTGCGAGGTTCCGCCCGACGACCGGGCGAGTGACGGCGCCCTTCGACGACTGGGCGATCCGCACCCCGCCGGGGATCGCGCGCGGGATGGCCGACCAGATGATCGTCGGCCCGGCGCCGGTGCAGGCCGCCGACACGATCGCGGCGATCGATGAACTCGAGCCCGACCTCGTCGTGGTCTCCTCGTTCGCCGTCGGGGCCATGATCGCGGCCGAGTCCCGCGGCGTGCCGTTCGACCTGCTGATCCCGAACACCTACGCGCTGCCCGCGAAGGGCATGCCGCCGTTCGGCGTCGGGCTCGCCCCCGGGCGCGGGGCGATGGGGGCGCTCCGCGACCGGGCCTTCGGAGCCGCGGGCCGGCGGCTCTTCGACCGCTTCGCGCTGGCACCCCTCAACGCCGTGCGCACCGACCACGGCGTCGAACCGGTCGCGACGATGTGGAACCAGATGCAGCACGCGCGCCGGCAGCTCGTGCTCACCTCCGCGGCATTCGATTTCCCCGCCGAGCCGCCCGCCAACGCGCGCTACGTCGGGCCGATCCTCGACGACCCGAGCTGGGCCGCCGACGTACCGTGGACCCCGCCCTCCGGCGACGAGCCGCTCGTGCTCGTCGCGATGTCGTCGACGTTCCAGAACCACGTGGACTGCCTGCAGCGCATCACCGACGCGCTCGGCAGCCTCCCCGTGCGCGGGGTCGTGACCACCGGGCCGGCCGTCGAGCCGAGCGCGATCCGGGCGCCCGCGAACGTGACGGTCGTGGCATCCGCCCCGCATCGCGAGGTCATGCGACACGCGAGCCTCGTCGTCACCCACGGCGGCCACGGCACGGTCATCAAGACGCTCGCCGCCGGGCTGCCGCTCGTGATCCTGCATCACGGCCGCGACCAGGCCGACAACGCCGTACGCGTCACGGAGCGCGGGGCCGGGGTCGCGATCTCACGCCGCTCCTCCTCGCCGAAGATCGCGCGGGCGGTCGCACGCGTGCTCGGCGACGAGGGCTACCGGCAGGCTGCCGCGCGGCTCGGCGAGCAGGTGGCGCAGGATGCCGCTGGCACTGCGCTGCTCGACGAACTCGAGGGCGTCCCCCTCATTCGAGACGAGACGCACGGGTAGGGCTGGTCGCCGCGCCGCCGGTGTCGTCCTTCAGGAACGCGAGCACCGCGGCGACACGGCGGTGCACGCCCGTCTCGGGCAGCCGCAGCTTCGTGAAGATCGCGTTCACGTGCTTCTCGACCGTCGAGGTCGACAGGAAGAGCGCCTGTTCGATACCCGCGTTCGTCTTGCCCGCCGCCATCTCGCGGAGCACCTCGAGTTCTCGCGGCGACAGCGTCGCGAGCGGGCTCGACGCCCCGGCCGCGCTCCGGCGCCGCACGAGCGTGTCGACGATCTGCGGGTCGATCACCGAGCCGCCGACGCGCACCTCATGGAGGGCGTGCACGAGGTCTTCGAGGTCGCCGATGCGGTCCTTCAGCAGGTAGCCGAGGCCCGCCGAACCGTCGGCGAACAGTGCGAGCGCATAGCTCTCGTCGGCGTGCTGCGAGAGCACGACCACCCCCGTCTCGGGCGACGAGGCGCGAATCGCATGCGCGGCCTCGATGCCCTCCATGTGATGGCCGGGCGGCATGCGGATGTCGGTGAGCACCGCGTGGGGTGCGAGGCGGCGAACGGCGTCGAGCAGTTCGGTGCCGTTGCCGACCGAGGCGATGACATCGACCTCGCCCGAGTCCTCGAGCAGGCGTCGCACGCCCTCGCGCACGAGGTAGTTGTCCTCGGCGATCACGACGCGCAGCACGCCCGGGTCATCCAACCGGCGCCTCCTCACGAGCGGATGCCGCGGGGCCGACGCCGTCGAGCGGCAGCTCCACGAGCACGATCGTGCCCGACGGCTCATTGGGCGAGACGTGCACCGTGCCCCGCAGCGCGGCGACCCGGTCGCGGATGTTCGCGAGCCCGCCGTGCGAGACCGATGCGCGCCCTGGCCCCGCGATGGGAGTGTCCGAGGCGGCCGGGTCGATGCCGCAGCCGTCGTCGCTGATCGCGATGCGCAGGTGCCCGTCGCTGCGCGCGAGCCCGACCGAGGCGTGCGTCGCGTTCGCGTGCTTGGCGGTGTTCGCGAGCGCCTCGCGCACGACGTAGTAGGCGGTCGTCTCGACGTCGTCGGGGAACCGCTCGGTGCGGAGCCGCTCGTTCGCCTCGACCGTCAGCGGAATCGGGAACCGGGCGACGCCCGACTCGACGGCGGCCACGAGTCCGTTGTCGCTCAGCACGGGCGGGTGGATGCCCCGGGCGAGTTCGCGCAGGTCGGTGAGGGTCTCACGGGCCTGGTCCTGCAGCTCCTCGAGCTCCGCCGCCGTGAGCTCGCCGCGCTGCAGCCGGTTGCGGGCGAGGCGGAGACCTGCGATCTGGGCCACGACGTCCTGCTGGATGCCGTCGTGCAGGTCGCGCTCGAGGCGGCGGCGCTCGTCGTCCTGCACGGCGACGAGCCGTTCACGCGAGGCCGTCAGCTCGTCGAGCTGCGCGGCGAGCTGCGCGGTCAGCAGCACGTTGGCGACGGATGCCGCAGCCTGGCCTGCGACCGTGCGCAGCATCGTGCGCTCGGCGTCGGTGTAGTCGCCCCGGTGCCGCGGCCCGAGTTCGATGCGGCCGAGCGCCTCGTCGCCGTGCACCAGCTCGCACGCCTCAGCCGGCTCGGGCTCGGGCCCCGCGGCGCCGTCTGCGACGTCTGCCGCATCGCCCGCGACCCCCATGGGGACCGCGGCGAGCGCGCCATCCGTCGATGCGACGCGGATGCGCACCCACGATGCGTCGAGCCCGTCGCGCACGGCCTCGGCGAGCCGGTTGAGCAGTTCGCTCGGCTCGCCGGCGTGCTCGAGCTGCGCGCCGAGCTCGCCGAGCATCGTCAGTTGCCGCTCCCGATCGCCGAAGATGGCACGGTGGATCCAGCGCTGCATCCACGTGCGCACCGGCAGCAGCGCCACGGCGGCCATGGTCGTGATGAGGATCGCGGGAACCACGCGGAGCCGGTCGGAGAGCAGCACCGCCGGCATCGCGACCCCGGCTGCGTACACCACCGTGATGAGCAGGTTCGACGAGCGCGCCACCATGCGCCCCCGATCACCTGGGGCGATGTCGAACGCGCCGGAGCGGAAGATGCCGTGCACCGCCGCGATCGGGAGTGCGATGAGCGTCGCGTAGACGAACACCTCGACGACCCAGCTTCCGGGCAGGAAGGTCCAGAGCACGAACGCCACCATGGCCAGGCCGACCGTCATCGCCATCACCCGCGTGCGAGCACGTACCGCGGGCGTGCCGAAGATCGCGCGAGAGCCGAGCACCGCCAGACCCAGCGCGACGGCGGGCCAGGCCTGCACGACCAGGACCTCGACCGCAGGCGCCGCCCACTCGAGCCACGGCACGACGAACGGGTTGGCGATCGCGTCGCCGCTGATGCCGATGTACGGCGACATCACCACCTGGGGCGTCGTGAGGAGGGTCAGCGGCCCGACGAGCAGCGGGGTCCAGAGGAACGCGACGGCGATGCGCTGCCATCGATGCTCGACGTCCCCGGCGGGGAAGGTCGCGAAGACGACGAGCAGCGAGGAGGTCGCGACGGCATCGGCGGTGAGGCCGATCACGTTGAAGATCGGGAACCACGGCTCGGCCATGATCTCGATGTTTCGCTGCATGAACGTCTCGTAGGCCGACCCGACGAGCAGCGCCGTCGAGGCGAGGGCGACGAGCACCGCCGTGCGCGACGACGACACGGTGAGCAGCCACATGCCGAGCACGAACAGGGGCAGGGCTCCGAGCAGCGGCCAGGCGAGGCCATGGTCGGCGTCGCCCTCGACGAAGCCCCGGACGACGACCATGTACACCAGCGCCGCGACCCCGATGGGGCCGAGCGTCGCGAGGCACACCCACCTGCGAACCACGATTCCATCGTCCTCCTCTCGTGTGCTTCGCGGGAGAGGGCCTTCCCCGAGCGCCCTTAGCAGCAGACCCCCACCCGCTGTGCGGAGGACTGCCATGCGGTGTCGGGTCATCCGCGTTCCGGCGAGCCTGCGGCTTCGAGAACGTGGGAGGCGAGCGGATGCCGCGACCGACGGCCCGCACGAACAGGGAGGACATCATGCGCAGGTTCTACTCGGGCCTGGCCTGGACGATCGCCGCGGGCGTCGTCGTGCAGGCTGCGGCCATCGCATTCGCGTTCGGCGGCGTGCTCAACCGCGTGTCGAACGGCGACGTCGTCGACAAGGCGCTGCTCGAGAGCGGCGGGGCCGGCGGCACCGGCGAGCTCGGCTTCTGGATGCACGCGATCGGCGGCCTGACGCTGCCGCTCGTGGCGACCGCCCTGCTGATCGTCTCGTTCTTCGTCCGGGCGAAGGGCGCGCGCCTCTGGGCGGCGCTCGTGCTCGCCCTCCTCGTGCTGCAGGTCGTGCTCGGGTTCTCGCTGACCGACATGCCCTACCTCGGACTCATCCACGGCGCGAACGCGCTCGCCATCGTGGCGGCCGCGGCCGTCGCGGCGATGCGGGTCAAGCGGATGCCGCGGCCGAAAGCCGCCGGCGCCGACGGTGACGCAGCAGCGACCGACGCCGAGGAGGCGACTTCGAATGCCGTCTCGGCGTGAGCTCTTCCGGTGCGCCGTCGTCGGCGTCGCGGTCACGGCCGCACTCGGCGCGGGCGCACTCGCCTGGAGCTCCACGCTGCTCGGGGAGTACTCGGTCATGACGATGGGCGGACATTCGGACGGCGCCAGCGGCGAGGGCCACGGCGGGCATGCGGGAAGCGGGTCGGGAGCGACGGGGACATCCGGAGCGGGGACGGCGGCCGAGGCGGTCAGCGTGACCTCGCTCACCGCCGACCCCGATCGCCCGGCCGATGTGCGCGTCGAACTCGTCGCCCGTGCGGGCACCGTCGACGTGCCCGGCGGTCGTTCGATCGAGGGCTACACGGTGAACGGCACGTCGCCCGGGCCCGAGATCCGCGCCCGGCAGGGCGACCTCGTCGAGGTCGAGTTCGTGAACGAGTCGGTGGCCGACGGTGCGACGCTGCACTGGCACGGCATCGACGTGCCGAACGCGGCCGACGGCGTCGCGGGCATCACGCAGGACGCCGTGCCGGTCGGCGGTCGCCACGTCTACCGGTTCGAGGCGACGGATGCCGGCACCTACTGGTACCACTCGCACCAGGTGTCGCACGTGCAGGTCGAGCGCGGCCTGCTCGGCGCGATCGTGATCGAGCCCGCCGCGGCATCCGGGGCGTCGGGCGACGTCGCGGCCACGGAGTTCACCGCCCTGCTGCACGTCTACGGCGGCCAGCACACGCTCAACGGCCGGGTCGGGGACTCGCGGGTGGCCGCCGTGCCCGGCTCGACCGTGCGGGTCCGCGTGATCAACACCGACCAGGGCACGGCCGCCGTCTGGGCGGCGACGCCGTTCCGCGTCGTCGCGATCGACGGCCACGACGTCAACGACCCGCCCGCCGTCGAGGACCGACGCGTGCTCATCCCGGCCGGCGGGCGAGCGGATGTCGCGGTGCAGGCCCCTGCCGAAGGTGACGCGGTGCGACTCCGGGTCGGCGGCGCTCGCAGCGTCGTGATCGGCGACCCCGAGGCATCCGCACCGCCCGACCCGCGTCAACCCTCGACGACGCTCGACCTGCTCGCCTACGGCACCCCGGTGCCGCTCCCGTTCGACGCGACGGACCCCGACCGCTCGTACGACTACGTCATCGCCCGCCGCTTCGGCATCATCGACGGGCGCCCCGGCAACTTCTGGACGATCAACGGCCGCATGTTCCCCGACGTGCCGATGTTCGAGGTGAGCGAGGGCGACGTCGTCGTGATGCACCTGCGCAACGACTCGGGCGACGTGCACCCGATGCACCTGCACGGCCATCACGTCGTCGTGCTCTCACGCGACGGCGTCGCGGCAACGGGCAGCCCCTGGGTCGTCGACTCGCTCGACGTGCACCCCGGCGAGTCCTACGACATCGCGTTCGTCGCCGACAACCCGGGCATCTGGAGCGACCACTGCCACACGCTCCCCCATGCGGTCGACGGGCTCGTCGCGCACGTCATGTACGACGGCGTCACGACGCCGTTCACGATCAACGGCGACGCGGGCAACCACCCCGAGTGACGGCGCCGGCGGCCCGATCGCGGTTGCCTCGATGCGACACGTCCGTGCGGGGAACGGCGTAGCATCGGCCGCGTACGACCGTTCGAACGGAGACCGCCATGACCGGCACCGGAACCATCGACGACCCGTGGCAGCTGACCACCGCACCCGGCACGAGCGCCTACACGATGTACCGCGACGAGACGGCGGACCCGCCCGTGCTGGTGTGCCAGGTCGGCTCGACGACGCTCAGATACCAGCTGCGTGCCATCGACGACCTGCACGCATGGCTGCTCGAACAGGGCGACTGGGTCGACCTCGGTGCCGCCGACGAGCAGAAGCCGGCGCAGCCCGGCACCGTCGAGGCCTGGGGCCGCGACGAGGCGAACCCGGTCGGCGGCTGGTACGGGCTCCGCAAGGGATACCGCGGTCGCTTCGGGATGTACCTGCCGCCGCTGCTCGAGGCGCTCGGCCTCGCCGAGCTCACGCACGACAAGCGCAACAACCGCGTCCGCGCGGTCTGAGCGACCCTCCGTCAGTTCAGCGACCCGCGACGAGGTCGGCGACGTGGGCGATCGGCGACGTGGTCGCACGCCCGCGCAGCTCGGCGCGGTCGGCGGCGTGGTACGCCCCGTAGATGGCCTGCACCGCGAGCCAGCGGAGCGGTTCGATCTCCCACTTGCGCGCGCGGTGCCCCACCCATGGCAATCGCGTGAGCTCGGTGTCGCGGCCGAGCACGAGGTCGCGGAGCGTGCGCCCCGCGAGGTTCGTCGCGGTCACGCCGGTGCCGACGTAGCCGCCCGCCCAGCCGAGCCCGGTGGCGCGGTCGTGGCCGACGGTGGCCGCCCAGTCGCGGGGCACGCCGAGCACCCCCGACCAGGCGTGGTCGATCGCGGCATCCGCTGCCGACGGGAAGAAGCGCGCGAGCAGCGCGCCGAGGCTCTCGATCGTCGCCTGCTGGGTGCGCCCGTCGTGATCGACGCGCGAGCCGTAGCGGTAGGGCACGCCGCGGCCGCCGAACGCGATGCGGTCGTCGGCCGTGCGCTGGGCGTACATGTAGACGTGGGCCATGTCGCCGAGGGTGTCGCGGCCGTTCCAGCCGATCTCGTCCCACACGGATGCCGCGAGCGGCTCGGTCACGATGAGTGACGAGTTCATCGGCAGCCAGGTGCGGTGCTCGCCGCGCAGGTCGGGCGTGAACCCCTCGGTGGCGCGCAGCACGTGGGCGGCGCGCACGGTGCCGTGGTCGGTGCGCGCCTCGCCCGCTCGGATCTCGGTGACCGTCGTGCCCTCGTGGATCGCCACGCCGAGGCGTTCGACCGCTGCGGCGAGGCCGAGGGCGAGCTTCGCGGGGTGCAGGCGCGCGCAATGCGGGTGCCACAGACCGCCGAGGGTGCCCGCGACGTTCACGCGCTCGGTCGCCTGCGTCGCGTCGAGGAGTTCGACGTCGGTCGCGGGCCACGACTGCTCCGCCGCGGCGACGGACTTCAGCCGGGCGAGCTGCGCCGGCGTGTAGGCGACGACGAGTTCGCCGCCCTTGTGCAGGTCGGCGTCGATGCCCTCTGCGGCCGCGACGGCGATGACCTCGTCGACCGCCTCGTTGAGGGCGAGCTGCTGCGCGATCGCAGCGTCGCGGCCGTGCGTCTTCACGTACTGCTCGCGGCCACCGGTGACCGAGTTGGTGAGCCATCCGCCGTTCCGGCCCGAGGCTCCGTAGCCGGCGAAGCGCCGCTCGAGCACGGCGACGCGCAGGTCGGGCTGGTCGCGCTTCAGGTAGTACGCCGTCCAGAGGCCGGTGTAGCCGGCGCCGACGATCGCGACGTCGACGTCGAGGTCGCCGGGGAGCGCAGGGCGCGGTGCCGGCAGGCCGAGCTGTTGCAGCCAGAACGAGACTCCGCCGTTCGCGGTCATGCGTGTTCCTCTCCGGTGAAGTCCAGGCGGCCGAGATATCGGCGTGTTTTACAACAATGTTTTGAAACGTAGCGGCGAAGCTGGCAGGCTGTCAACCGAGAGAGGGAGGGCCAGTGCCGATCGACGTCGACACCGACGAACGCCTCGCCGACATCGCCCGCGCGACCGTCGACGTCGCCAGTGAGCGCGGCACCCGCGCCGTGACCCTGCGCGCCGTCGCCGATCGCCTCGGCCGCTCGACCGCCTACATCACGAACTTCGTGCCCTCACGCGCCCACCTCATGGCGAACGCCCTCGACCACGCCCGGACGCAGTGGAACGCGAGTCGCAGCGAGCACCTCGGCGAGCTCGTCGGCGTCGAGCGCCTCGCAGCCCTCACCCGGTGGATGTGCAGCTCCTCCCCTGAGGAGAACGTGCTGCGCAGCCTGTGGATCGAGGTCATCGCCGATGTGCGCGGCGCGAACCAGCGCGCCTACGAGGTCGTGCGCCGGGTGACGGACGCCACCTACGAGAAGTTCCTCGCCGGCGCCGAGCACGTCGAGGTCGACGGCGCATCGGTCGACCTCGAGACGGCGGCGCACATCGCCGACATCCTGTACCTGTACTGCCGCGGCTACGAGGTCAAGGCCGTCGAAGACCCGGCCTCGTGGACGGATGCACGCGTGCAGGCCTCGCTCGAGGTGCTGCTGCGCATACTCGTGTTCGACGGAGACCGCGAGGCGACGGCGTAGCGGCCGGCGCCGTTCGGCCCGACCGGCCTCAGGAGGCCAGCGCGGCCCCCGGGATCGCCGCCAGCAGCTCCCGCGTGTACGGGTCCTGCGGGTCGTCGAAGATCTGCTCGGGCGTACCACTCTCGACGATGCGGCCGCGCTGCATCACGTGCACCTCGTCGGAGATCATGCGCACGACCGCGAGGTCGTGGCTGATGAAGAGGTAGCTGAGGCCGAGCCGGGCCTGGAGGCCCGCGAGGAGCTCGAGGATCTGCGCCTGCACGAGCACGTCGAGCGCCGACACCGCCTCGTCGAGCACGACGAGCTCGGGTTCGAGGGCGAGCGCACGGGCGATCGCGACGCGCTGGCGCTGGCCGCCCGAGAGCTCGTGCGGCAGGCGCGAGGACATCGCGACCGGCAGGGCGACCTGCTCGAGCAGCTCGGCGACCCGCTTGCGGCGACCGGCCGCGTTGCCGATGCGGTGCACCTTGAGCGGCTCGGCGATCGACTCCTCGACCGTGTAGCGCGGGTCGAGCGAGGCGTACGGGTTCTGGAACACGGGCTGCACCCGGCGCCGGAACGCGAAGAGCTCGCGGCGCTTCAGGGCGGTGAGGTCGGTGCCGTCGAAGGCGATGCGACCCGAGGTGATCTGCTCGAGCCCCAGCACGAGGTTCGCGGTCGTGGACTTGCCCGACCCCGACTCTCCCACGATCGAGACGGTCTTGCCGCGCGGGATCGTGAAGCTCACGCCGTCGACGGCGGTGAAGGTCGTGGGCTCCCCCGCCTTCGGCGAGCGCAGGTGGAACTCCTTGCGCAGGTCGGTCACCTCGACGAGCGGGCGCGCGTCGACGTCGCCGCCGCGGATCGGCAGCGGTTCGCGGCGCGAGGCGAGGCTCGGGGCCGCGGCGAGCAGCTGCTTCGTGTACTCGTGCTGCGGGTTCTCGAGCACCTCCTGCGAGGTGCCGGTCTCGACGATGCGACCGCGGAACATCACGACGATGCGGTCGGCGCGCTCGGCGGCGAGCGCCAGGTCGTGGGTGATGAGGAAGACCGCGGTGCCCATCTCGCCGGTGAGCTTGTCGAGCTGATCGAGGATGCGGCGCTGCACCGTGACGTCGAGGGCCGAGGTCGGCTCGTCGGCGATGAGCAGGCGCGGCTGGCACGCGAGCCCCATGGCGATGAGGGCGCGCTGGCGCATGCCGCCCGAGAACTCGTGCGGGTACTGGCGCGAGCGCTGCTCGGGGTCGGGGATGCCGACGAGGTCGAGCAGCTCCACGACACGTGCGCGCACGGCGTCGCCGGTGCCGTAGCCGTGCACCTCGAGGGCCTCGCCGATCTGCTCGCCGACCCGCATGAGGGGGTTGAGGTTCGACATCGGGTCCTGCGGCACGAGGCCGATGCCCGCGCCACGGAGCTTCACGAGCTCGTTCTCGCCGAGTTCCGTGATCTCCCGCCCCTCGAAGCGGATGCTGCCAGCGGTGATCACGCCGTTCTCGGGCAGCAGCCGGTTGATGGCGGCGGCCGTGGTCGACTTGCCCGAGCCCGACTCGCCGACGATCGCGACGGTCTCGCCGGCAGCGACGTCGATCGAGACGTCGTCGACCGCCGTGATGAGCTCCCCGCCCGAGCGGAAGGCGATCGAGAGGCCGCTGATGCGGAGCACCGGTTCATTCGTGGTCATGGTCGCGTTCACTCCTGTGTGCTGAGGGTCGAGGCGAGCGCATCGAGCACGCGCTGCCAGTTGAGTTCGGTGGGCGCCGGCTCGGCCGCGAGCAGGCGGTTGCTCGCGAAGGCCACGGCGATGCCGCGCCCCGGCACGAAGCCGACGGCGCAGCCGGTGAATCCGGGGTGCCAGAGCAGCGGCATCCGCTCGCCCTGCACGATGAGTTCGCGGCGCCGCCAGCCGAGCGCCTGCTCGGCGTCGGGCCCGGCCGCGACGACGTCGGCGGTGACCTCGGGGTTCCAGAGCTCGGGCCGTTCGTCGGCGCGGCTGAGCGCCGCGGCGACATCGAGCACGTCGTCGATGGAGCCGAAGAGTCCCGCGTGCCCGGCGACGCCGCCGAACGCGTGGAAGCAGTTGCCGTCGTTCGCATCGCCGTTGACGGGCGAGGTGCGCCAGGCGAAGCCCGCATCAGCCCACGAGACGGGGTACGGATGCCCCGTGGCGACCATCCGGCGCTCGGCCTCGTCGCCGTTCGAGCTCGTGGCCACGTCGCCCTCGACCGGCCCGTACCCGAGCGAGCGGAGGCCGAGCGGGCGTGCGACGAGGTCGCGCACCGCCGTGTCGAGCTGCGCGCCGGCGACCGCTTCGACGACCCGGCCGAGGTGCATGAATCCGAGGTCGGAGTAGTGGCGCCCGCTGCGCGGCGGGTACCGGAGCGGGAGGGCGTCGATCGCCCCGAGCGGATCGTCCCCCGGAGCGAGGTAGAGCGGCTGCCATTCCCAGAGCCCCGCGCGGTGCTGCAGGAGGTCGCGGACCGTCGTGCCGGCGTCACCGCCGAAGCTCGGCACGAAGCGCGTGACGAGGTCATCGAAGTCGAGCAGGCCCATCGACGCCAGGCGATGCAGCGCCGTGGTCGTGCCGACGACCTTGCTCACCGAGGCGAGGTCGTGCACGGTGCCGCGGTGCATCGGCGCGGCGGCCGGCTGCTCGGGTGCGGCGAGACCGGCGGCGGCCACCTGCCGTTCGCCGGCGAGGTCGATGCCGATCACGCAGCCCGCGGGGGCTGCTGCGCTCGGCGCGACGACGGCCTCTGCGAGGGCGACCAGGTTCTCGGGCGCGTTCATGCGGCCGCCTCGTTCATCCGGAGTTCGGCGAGCCGGATCATTCCGGACTCCGTCCACCACGGCGGAGCCTCAGCTCCGGCTCGCCGAACTCGGCTTGCGTGCGCGCTCCACCGTCGGGCAGCCAGCCGCGGCCCCGGTAGAACGCGATCGACGGCGCGTTCGCCGCGAAGACCCAGAGCGCGACCGACGCGGCACCGCCGTCGATGAGCGTTGCATATGCAGCATCGAGCAGGCGCGTGCCGAGGCCGAGGCCCCGGGCGTCGGGCGACACGTAGAGCGAATGCACCGCGCCGCCGTCGCCCTCCGGCTCGGGCGCGAACCGCGTGACGCCCTGCACGAGGCCGTCGTGCTCGGCGACGAGCACCCTGCCCTCGGTCGACGCGAGCACCCGGCGCCAGAGCGCCTGCGCCCGGTCGTCGGTCATCGCCTCGATCGCGGCGGCCGGCAGCACGCCGACGTAGCTCTCGCGCCAGCAGGCGAGGAACACGGCGACGATCGCGTCGCGGTCGTCGCTCGTGGCGGTTCGAAGCGTCACGGGCACGGTTCAGCGACCCGCCTCGAGCACGAGCGAGCGCAGGCCGTCGACCGGCTGCGGCAGCACGAGCGGGCCGTCGCCCGGCGTGATCGTGCCGAGGATGCGCGGGGCGCGGGCACCCGTGCCGCCGGGAACCGTCGCCGGGATGCCGTGCAGGGTGCACCAGCCGATGAGCGCGAAGGCGATGGCCTCCTTGCTGTCGGCGGGCGCACCGAGTTCGTCGGCGAGCACGACCTCGACCTCGGGGAGCGCCGCGCGGAGCCCGTCGAGGATCAGCGGATTGCGGCATCCGCCGCCCGAGGCCGCGAGGAAGCCGATGCCCGCCGCCCGCACGTCGCGGGCGACCGTCTGCACCGTGAGCTCGGTGAGGGTGCGCACGAGGTCGGCGACCTCGATCGACCGGCCGAGACGGGCCTCGGCGTCGCGCACGTAGGCGAGGTGGAAGTGCTCCTTGCCCGTGCTCTTCGGCGCCGTCAGCGCGTAGTACGGGTCGGCGAGGAGCAGCGCGAGGAGCTCCTCGTCGACGGTGCCGCTCGACGCGATGCGGGCGTCGTCGTCGTAGCCGAGGTCGTTCAGGCCCTCGTCGACCACGACCGCGTCGACGAGCGCGTTCGACGGGCCGATGTCGTAGGCGACGAGCGAGCCCTCGCCGACGACGGTCATGTTCGAGATGCCGCCGAGGTTCAGCGCGGCCGAGACGCCCGAGCGTCCGCGGAGCAGCAGCTCGTCGAGGAAGGAGACGAGCGGGGCGCCATGGCCGCCAGCGACGATGTCGCGGATGCGCACGTCGGAGACCACCGGCACGCCGAGGAGTTCGGCGATCCACGCCGGCTGGCCGATCTGGAGGGTGCCGAGCGCGTGCGCGCCGTCGACCCAGTGGTAGACCGTCTGGCCGTGCGAGGTGACCGCGTCGACACCGCCGACGGCGTCGCGCGCGGCGAGGGCGGCATCGGCGAACGCCTGGCCGATGAGCGTGTCGAGCTCGCACACCTCGGCGAGCGTCGTCTGCGCGGGCGGCAGTGCGGCGATCAGCCGCTCCCGCAGCGCGGGCGCGTACGAGGTCGTCGCGTCGTGCAGAACCTGCCCCGAGAGCACGCCGTCGCGCTCCGTGAACTCGACGACGGCGACGTCGATGCCGTCGTGCGAGGTGCCGGAGATCATGCCGAGGACGCGCATCATGCACCTTCCATCGCGGGCCGGAGCCGGCCGCCGGACGCCGCGAGGCGCGCCTCGGCCTCGGCCTGCGAGAGACCGCGGGCGAGCACCAGCACCGAGGACTTCACGTCGTAGTCGTTGCCCTCGAGCGTCGACTCCGCCTGCTCGCGCGTCACCCCGGCGATCTCGGCCACCATGCGCACCGCGCGGTCGCGGAGCTTGTGGTTCGTGGGCTTCAGATCGACCATGAAGCTGCCGTAGGTCTTGCCCTGCCGCACCATCACGATCGTCGAGAACATGTTGAGCACGAGCTTCTGCGCCGTGCCGGCCTTCAGCCGGGTCGAGCCCGTCAGGACCTCAGGGCCGACGGCCACCTCGATGGGGAACTCGGCGGCGGCGCTCAGCGCCGTGTCGACGTTGCACGAGAGGCCGACCGTGAGGGCGCCGAGCCCGCGCGCCCGCTCGATGGCCGCGATGACGTACGGCGTGCGACCGCTCGAGGCGATGCCGATCACCGTGTCGAGCGGCCCGATGTTCGCCGCGTCGACCGCGGCGGCACCGGCGTCAGCGTCGTCCTCTGCGCCCTCGGTCGGGGTGACGATGGCGGAGGCGCCGCCGGCCATGATCGCGAAGACCAGCTCGGGCGGCGTGCTGAACGTCGGCGGGCACTCCGAGGCGTCGACCACGGCGATGCGGCCGGGCGTGCCCGCACCGACGTAGACGAGACGCCCGCCACGCGACATCCGCTCGCTCGCGGCCTCGATCGCCGGAACGATCTGCGGCAGGGCGCGGTTGACGGCGCCGGGCACCGTCGCGTCGGCCTCGTTCATGGCCGCGGCGATCTCCGCGACGCTCATGCGGTCGAGCTCCGCGTAGCGCGGGTTGCTCGCCTCGGTGGCGAGGTTCGCCAGGTCGTCGTCGAGCGTGCTCATTTCTTTCCTCTGTTTCTGGGGTCGAGTGCGTCGCGGAGTCCGTCTCCGAGGAGGTTCAGTCCGACGACGAGGAGGACGACGACCGCGCCGGGCGCGATCATGGTCCACGGTGCGATGCCGATGAGGGTGCGCGCCTCGAAGATCATGGAGCCGAGCGACGGAGCCGGCGGCGGGGTGCCGAGGCCGAGGAAGCTCAGGGATGCCTCGGTCAGCACCGCCCACGAGAGCGACAGCGTCACCTGCACGATGATGATCGAGGTGATGTTGGGCAGCACGTGGCGGAACATCACCATCGCGCGGCTCTGCCCCGTGCTCGTTGCGGCCTTCACGTACTCGATCTCGCGGAGCGAGAGCACCGGTCCACGGGTCACGCGGATGAAGATCGGCACGTACACGATCGCGATGGCCACGGCGATGGTGAACCAGTTGCGATCGAACACCGAGGCGAGCGACAGTGCGAGCAGGAGCGGCGGGAACGCGAACAGCACGTTCGTCACGCCCGAGATCACGCCGTCGGAGACGCCGCGGTAGAAGCCCGCGACGAGGCCGCAGAAGGTGCCGACGAGCGTGGCGAACGCCACCGCGACGAGCGAGATGAGCGCCGAGTTGGCGACACCCGCCGCGACCCGGGAGAACACGTCGCGGCCGAACTGGTCGGTGCCGAACCAGTGCTCGGCCGACGGCGGCTGGAGCCGGGCCGGCGGGTCCTGCGCGATCGGGTCGTAGGGCAGCAGGCCGAACGCCGAGAGCAGGCTGAGCACGCCCAGCACGATGACGATGATGAGGCCGACGAGGCCGCTCCGGCTGCGGAGGAGGAGGCGAACGCGCTCCATGGTCCGTCCGCCGCCGGGAGCGAGGGTCGCGGTCTGAGTGATGTCGGTCATGCGGCACGCACCCTCGGGTCGATCATGCGGTAGAGCACATCGGTCAGCAGGTTCACGATCACGAACGAGAGCGCGATGATCAGCACGGTGCTCTGCACGAGCGCGTACTCCTTCTGCTGGATGCCGAGCAGCACCTGGCGGCCGATGCCCGGCAGCGAGAAGATCTGCTCGACGACGACGGCGCCGCCGAGCAGGTAGCCGAACTGCAGGCCGGTCATCGTGACGATCGGGACGAGCGCGTTGCCGAGCACGTGCTTGGCCTGGAGGCGGCGGGGCGGCACCCCCTTGGCCTTCGCCGTGCGGATGAAGTCGTTCGACCGAATCTCGAGCACGGCGGTGCGCGTCGTGCGCATGATCGGAGCGGCGATGCCGAAGCCGAGCACGATCGACGGCAGCAGCATCTGCTGCAGGTTCAGCCACGGGTTGTCGAGGAAGTAGGCGTAGCCCTCGCCGTTCGGGTTGAACCCGAGGCTCGACGCGAGCACTGCGAGCAGCGTCGTCGCGAGCAGGAAGGCGGGGATCGAGAGACCGGCGAGGCCGACGACCTGGCCGAAGGCGTCGCGGGGCGAGTCGGGCTTCGACGCCGACAGCATGCCGAGCGGGATGCCGATGAGGAGCGCGAGCACGATGGAGAAGATCGCCAGCTCGATGGTGACCGGCAGCGACTGCGCCGTCAGCTCGAGCACGCTCTGCTGCGCGCGGGCCGAGAAGCCGAGGTTGCCGGTGAAGATGTTGCCGAGCCAGCTGAAGAACTGCACGATGAGCGGCTGGTCGAGGCCGTAGTACGCCTCGAGCTGCTGTTGCTGGGCCGGGGTGAGTGCCGCGGCCTCGGTGCCGAGGCCCGCCGTGATCTGGTTGCCGGGGATCGCCCGCAACATGATGAAGACGAACACCGCCACGCCGAGCAGCGTCGCCAGTGCGGCGAGGATGCGCCGGAGCACCGGGTTCCTGAAGAGTCGTCGAAGCATGGTCTTCCGTGGGTTGAGCCGAACGGCGCGGCGCATGTGTGGGACGCCGCGCCGTTCGGGGTCTTAGTTGACCGTCGTGGTGCGGAGGTACTGCAGCGATCCGTTGGCCATGGGCGTGAAGCCCTGCACCTCGGATGCGGCTGCCGTGTACGAGTAGCTCGTGAAGAGCCAGATCCACGCGGCGTTGTCTTCGAGGTTCTCCGAGATCTGCGCGTAGATGTCCTTGCGCTCATCGGGGTCGGAGCTCTGCTTGCCCTCGGCGAACAGCGCGTCGAGCTCGGGCGAGCTGTACCCGGCGACCTGGTTCAGGTTGCCCGTGCTCGTGAAGTAGCGACCGTACATGCCGTCGGGGTCGGGGCGTCCGCCATTGAGGGCGACCGCGGCGTCGAAGTCGGCGGCGATCCAGCGGTCGACGAAGGCGCCCGACTCGAGCACCTCGAGCTCGAGGGTGATGTTCGCCTCGGCGAGCTGCGCCTTGAGGTTCTGCGCCTCGTTGACGCTCGTGGCGTACTCGCCCTGCGAGACGATCGTCTTGATCGTCACGCCGTCGGACTTGCCGGCCTTGTCGAGGTAGTCGGCGGCCTTGTCGAGGTCGCGCTCGGGGCAGGGGCGGGCGTCGGCGTCGGAGCGGTAGGCCGGCGACGTGATCGGGCCGGTCACCTCGCCCTCGCCGAGGGCGGCGGTGTCGAGCACCTCCTGGCGGTCGACGGCGCACTGGATCGCGAGGCGCACGTTGACGTCGGCGAGGTCGCCGCGACGGGCGTTCAGCTGCAGCGCGTGGTAGCTGAGCTGCGGGGTCTTCTCGATCGAGACGGTGCCGCTCTCTGCGGTCTGCGCGACGAGCGGGTCGTCGAACACCGCGAGCTGCACGTTGCCCGACTGCATCGCCGAGACGATCGAGGACTCGTCGGGGATGACGCGGAACTCGACCGTGTCGAGCTTGGCGGCGTCGCCCCAGTAGGCGTCGTTCTTGGCGAGCGTCAGCGACTGGCTGGCCTTGCGGTCCTCGAGCACGAAGGGCCCAGTGCCGTTCGGCGTCGTGTTCAGCTCGGCCTCGGTGTCATCGGACGAGAGCATCGCCATGTTGATGACGGCGAGGTTCGCCGGCAGGGCGGCGTCGGGCGCGCTGAGCGTGAGCACGACGGTCTGCTCGTCGGGCGCCTCGATGCCGGCGACCGACGCGAGCGAGGTGCGCGAGACGGCCGCGGTCGCCTCGGCCTGGATGGCCTCGAGCGAGAACTTCACGTCTTCGGAGCCGAAGGTCGAGCCGTCGGCGAAGGTCACGCCCTCGCGGAGCTTGAAGGTCACGGTCAGGCCGTCCTCCGACGCCTCCCACGACTCGGCGAGCCCGGGCACGACGTTCAGGTCGGCGTCGAACTCGGTGAGGGTGCCGTACAGGTTCTGCAGCACGTTGACGGCCTGGAACTGCGTGGCCTTCCAGGGGAAGAGCGTGTCGGGGTCGCTCGTGACGCCGACGACGAGCGAGCCGCCTGCTGCACCGGCATCGGTGGGCGCGGGCTTCGCCGAGCTGCAGCCGGTGATCGTCAGGGCGACGGCCGCTGCCAGGCCGACGGCTGCGAGGGCGCCGCGTGCACCGCGGTTGCCTCCGTTCATGGGGGAACTCCTCAGGGCTAGGTGCTGCCTCGTCCGGGTGGTACTGCGCTGTGTGCGCCGGCTCGAAGAGCATCGATGATCTCAGTGGGTCACAAAAGTACATCACATCAGCTAGGCGTGTAACAAAATTTCTTCTATTGTTGTCAGCACCGCCCCGTTGGGGCATCGAGTGTCGTCGACGAGGAGAGCTGATGCCCACTCACGAGCCCAGGGCCGATGAGCCCGGCCAGCGCCCCGTGCTCGTGCGCATCCGCGCCATCCTGCCCGAGCTGCGCCCGAGCGAGCAGCGCATCGCCTCGCTGTTCGTGTCGGAGCCCGCGATGATCGCCGAACTCTCGATCGCCGAGCTCGCGGCCCGCTGCGACACCTCGACGACCTCGGTCGTGCGCTTCTGCAAGCGCATGGGATACGAGCACTTCAAGGACCTCCGCATGGACGTGCTCCGCGACGTCGCACGCGAGACGTTCGAGACGGCCGGCCTTCCCGAGATCTCGGGCGACATCGACCGCGACGACACGCTCGACGACATCGTGGCGAAGGTCTCGATGGCCGAGACGCTCTCGATCGCCGACACGGCGAAGGTGCTCGACATCGTCGCCCTGCAGGCCGCGGTCGACGCGGTCGGCGCGTCTGCCCGCATCGACATCTTCGGGGTCGGGGCGAGCTCGTTCGTCGGACTCGACCTGCAGCAGAAGCTCACGCGCATCGGCCGCACCGCGCTCAACTGGTCGGACCCGCACGCGGCATGGACCTCGGCGGCGACGCTCCGCCCCGGCGCCGTCGCGATCGCGGTCTCGCACAGCGGCGGCACCGTCGACACCATCGAGTACCTCGCGATCGCCCGCGCCGCGGGCGCCACGACGATCGCGATCACCAACCACGACCACGCCCCGCTCGCCGAGCAGGCCGACATCGTGCTCACCACCGCCGCCCGCGAGACCGGGTTCCGCTCGGGTGCGCTCGGCAGCCGCATCGCGCAGCTCATGGTCGTCGACTGCGTCTTCATCGGCGTCGCGCAGGCGAGCTACGACCAGTCGATGGAGGCGATCCGCAACACCTACGCGGCAGTGCACCACCTCCGCGCGCGCCGCCCGTGACCCCGGCGATCCGAGGGCTCTTCGCCGCGTTCGCCGGCATGGGCGCGACCGCGGCGGCCATCCCCGCCGTGCTCCCGTCGGTCGAGCAGAGCGTCGGGGCATCCGTCGTCTCGGCCATCCCGGCCCTCTTCGGCGGCCTGCTCGCCGGCGTGCTCGCCTCGGGACTCGTACTGCGTCGCGTGCGTGCGCTGCACCTCGCGGCGATCGGATGCCTCGTGCAGGCCGTCGCGCTCTGCGGCGGCGCCCTCGCCGGCACCGCGCCGGCGTTCGTCGCCTTCGCCGCCCTCGCCGGCCTCGGGTTCGGGCTCACCGAGGCATCCGCGAGCGTCGCCTCGAAGGCCGCCTCGACCTCGTCGACCGCCGCCATCCTCACCGCGCTCACCGCGACGGTCGCGGTCACCGCGGCACTCACGCCGCTCCTCGTCGCGCTCGCCGCCGGCATCGAGCGGCCCTCGCTCGTGCTCCTCGTGGTCGCCGTCGCGCAGTCCGCCGCGGCCGTCGCGCTGGTCGTGGGCGCTCGCGGCACCGCAGCACCGGTGCGCGGAGCGCGGGGGCGCCGGCGCGGCCTCCGTCGTGCGAGCGTGCTGGCGCTCCTGCCCCTCGCGGTCGCACTCCCCCTCTACGTCGGCGTCGAGACCGTGTTCGCCGGGTGGTCGGCCGTGATCCCCGCCGAACTGCTGCGGGTCGACCCCGCGGCGGCGGCGATCGGCACCTCGGTGTTCTGGGGGCTCATGGCCGTCGGCCGGTTCGCCTCCTCGGCCATGCTGCGCAGCGGCGTCTCGACCCGGCGGGCGCTGCTCGGCGGCACGCTCACCGCAGCGGTAGTGCTCGGCGTCGCCGCCGTGGTGACCCCGACGGCTCCCGCCTTCGGACTCGTCGCGATCGCCGTCGCGGTCGTCGCCCTCGCCCCGACCTACGCGCTCACGGTGGGCCTCGCGCTCGACCGCCTCGACGACGACGAAGCTGCGCAGGCGACCGGGGTGCTCGTGGCCTGCGGCGCCGCGGGCGGCAGCTTCGTGCCCGCCGCGATCCTGTTCCTCACCGACGATCCCACCGCCCCCGCGACCTTCGTCGCGACCGCCGTCATCTGCCTCGTGGTCGCCGCCCTCTCGGCGATCCGCGTTCGCACCGCCAGCGCAGCAGTCACAGGAAGCCGCATCGCATGACCGTGTCAGCCACCGCCCACCGCTCCGCCGTCGACCCCGGCGACGCCCGTCTCGCCGCCGAGCTCGAGCGGGTGCTCGGCTCGACGGCACCGGCTTCCGGTTCGGCGGCCCCGGGGCGCGGCTCGACCGCCGCGGATGTCTCGGTCGCCGAGTTCGATCGCATCGTCGCGGGCGTCGACGCCTCGCACGTGCTGCTGACGCCTTCGGCGGTGGTCACGCCGCGCGACCTCGAGCAGGTCGCCGCCGTGCTCCGCTTCGCGGCGGAGACCGGGCTCGGGGTCACGGTGCGCTCGGGCGGCACGAGCCTGTCGGGCCAGGCCTCGACCGAGGGCATCCTGCTCGACACGCGCACCGCGTTCCGCCGCATCCAGCCCGAGTCGGGCGGCGACCGCGTGCGCGTGCAGCCCGGCGCGACGGTGCGGCAGGTCAACGCACGACTCCTCCGTCATGGCCGGAAGCTCGGACCCGACCCGGCCAGCGAGATCGCCGCGACGATCGGCGGCGTGATCGCGAACAACTCGAGCGGCATGGCCTGCGGCACGCACCACAACAGCTACCGCACGCTCGCCTCGCTCACCTTCGCGCTGCCGAGCGGCACGATCGTCGACACCTCGCTGCCCGATGCCGACCGACGGCTCGCCGCCGCCGAGCCCGCGCTGCACGCCGGACTCGCGCGCCTCCGCGACCTCGTGCAGGGCCGGGCCGACCTGCGCGCAGAGATCGAGCGGCAGTACCGCGGCAAGAACACGATGGGCTACGGCCTGAACTCCTTCCTCGACTTCACCGAACCGGTCGAGATCCTCGCGCACCTCATGGTGGGCAGCGAGGGCACGCTCGGCTTCGTCGCCGAGGCGGTCTTCGACACCGTGCCGATCGCATCGAGCATCGCGACGGCGCTCGTCTTCTTCCCGACGCTCGACGCGGCGACCGGCATCCTCCCGGTGCTCGTCGAGACGGGCGCCGCCACCCTCGAGCTGATGGATGCCGCGTCGCTCCGCGTGATCCAGGCCGACCCCGCGGCATCCGGCATCATCGACGACGTCGTGATCGACGGGCACGCCGCCCTGCTCGTGGAGTACCACGGCCGCGACGACGACGACCTCGCCGCGCAGCTCGCCGTCGCCGGCGCCGCCCTCGCCGCCGCCGGCGCACCCGCGCTCGACGTCACCCGCGATCCGAAGGAGCGTGCCCGCCTCTGGCACTTCCGCAAGGGCCTCTATGCGGCGATCGCCGGTGCGCGCCGGCCCGGGACCACCGCGTTGCTCGAGGACATCGCCGTGCCCGTGGAGCGACTGGCCGCGACGTGCGCGGCGCTCCAGACCCTCTTCGATCGCCACGGCTACGACGACGCGGTCATCTTCGGGCACGCGAAGGACGGCAACATCCACTTCCTCCTCACCGAGGACTTCACCGCGGCCGACGCGATCCTCCGGCAGGAGCGCTTCACCGAGGAGCTCGTCGACCTCGTGCTCGGCGCCGGCGGAACCCTGAAGGCCGAGCACGGCACCGGCCGGATCATGGCGCCCTTCGTCGAGCGCCAGTTCGGCGCCGAGCTCTACGCCGTCATGCGCGAGGTCAAGGCGCTCTGCGACCCCGCGGGCGTGCTGAACCCCGGCGTGCTGCTCACCGACTCGCCGACCGCCCACCTCGAGCACCTGAAGCTCACGCCCGAGGTCGAATCCGAGGTCGACCGCTGCGTCGAGTGCGGCTACTGCGAGCCGGTCTGCCCGAGCAAGGACGTCACGATCACCCCGCGCCAGCGCATCGCGGTGCGCAGGGCGCGGGCCGCGGCGCGAGCGGCCGGCGACACCGCGCTCGACGCCCGCCTCGCCGCAGCAGAGGACTACGCCTCGGTCGAGACGTGCGCCGCCGACGGCATGTGCCAGACCGCGTGCCCCGTGATGATCAACACCGGCGACCTCGTGCGGCGCCTGCGCGAGCCGAACGCCCCCACCCGCACGATCGCCGCGGGCCTCGCGAAGATCTGGGGGCCGGTGACGCGGGGTGCCGCCGTCGCGCTCACCGCCGCGAAGGCCGTGCCGCCGATCGCCATCGCGGCGAGCGCGGCCGGACGCGCTGTGCTCGGCACCGACGTCGTGCCGCAGTGGACGGCCGACCTGCCGCGCGGCGGGGCCAGGCGCGCCCACGCCTCGGCGGCCACAGGCGACGTGGTCTTCTTCTCGGCCTGCGTCGGCTCGATGTTCGGCCCCGAGGGTGACGGCATCGGCGCGGCATCCGCGTTCCGCCTGCTCTGCGAGCGCGCCGGAGTCGAACTCGTCACGCCCGACGGCATCGACGGGCTGTGCTGCGGCACGCCGTGGAAGTCGAAGGGCCTCGCGGCCGGCTACGCCACCGCGATCGAGAAGACCGCGCGGGCGCTCCTCGCCGCCGCCGACGGCGGGCGCCTGCCGATCGTCTGCGACAACTCCTCGTGCACCGAGGGCCTCGTGCACGCGCTCGAGAACGTCGGGGAGCTCGACGGTGCTCCCGTCTCGCTCCGCATCGTCGACGCCGTCGACTTCGCGGCCGAGCGACTGCTGCCCGCCCTCGACGTCGGCGAGCGCCTCGACTCGCTCGCGCTGCACCCGACCTGTTCGAGCACCCGGCTCGGTTCGAACGACCACTTGCGACAGCTCGCGAGCGCGGTGGCCGTCGACGCGGTGGTTCCGGATGCGTGGGGCTGCTGCGCCTTCGCGGGCGACCGCGGCATGCTGCACCCCGAGCTGACGGCGTCGGCGACCGCGGCCGAGGCGGCGGAACTGGCCGAACGCGACTTCGACGCGCACGCCTCGTGCAACCGCACGTGCGAGATCGGCATGACGCGCGCGACCGGCGAGCCGTACGTGCACATCCTCGAGCTGCTCGAACGCGCGACCCGCTGAGGCCGCCGGCCGTACCTCCGCCTCACCCGATGCGGAGCACCACGCTCCCCCGCTTGCGCCCGGTGTCGACGTAGCGATGGGCCTCGACGATCTCGTCGAGGTCGAAGGTGCGATCGATGACCGGCCGCAGTGCGCCGGATTCGGCGAGCGCCGTGAGCCGTTCCATGCCCGCCCGCCCCATCGAGGTGCCGCGGTGGTCGACCACGAGGCCGCTCCGGCGCGACTGCACGCCGGAGAGCAGCATGCCGGACAGGTCGGCGATGACGAGCAGGAGCGCCCCGCCCGGACGGAGCAGGTGGGCGACGCGGCCGAACGGCGCGTTGCCGACGCACTCCACGATCACGTCGTAGCGCGGGCGGTCGGGCAGCCCGTCGGTGCGGGCGTCCGACCGGCCGACCGCCGCGAAGTCCTCACGCGTGTAGTCGACGACCTCGCTCGCGCCGAGGGAGCGCACGAGATCGGCGTTCCGTCCGCTCGTCACGGCGGTCACGTGCGCGCCCCTGGCCGACGCGAGCTGCACGACCGCCGTGCCCACCGCCCCCGAGGCGCCGTTCACGAGCACCCGGCTGCCGGGCCCGATCGCGACCACGTCGAGGTAGCGCAGGGCGGTGTGACCGCCGAACACGATCGCGGCGGCCTCGTCGAATGAGAGGTTCGCGGGCTTCGGCGCGACGTCGCCCTCGGCGTCGATGACGACGAACTCCGCGTGGCAGCCCATGCGTGCACCGCGCATCACGATGACCTCGTCGCCGGCCGCGAATCGGGTGACGCCCTCGCCGATGCGCTCGACGACGCCGGCGGCATCCATACCGAGCACGGGCTTCCTGGGGCGGAACACGCCGATGACCGGCCCGACGGCGAGCCCGAGTCCGCGCGGCACGTCGCGGCTCCGCAACCGGTGGTCGGCGATGCTCACGGTCGACGCGTGCACGCGCACGAGGAGTTCCCCGGGCCCCGGCTCGGGCCTCGGCACCTCGGCGACCTGCACGACCTCTGGCCCGCCGAAGCGCGCTGCGACGGCGGCGCGCATCGTCGTGACGGTGGCGGATGCCGCCGGCTGGAGTGATTCGGTGGACATGTGCAGCTCCCTTACATTGTAAGACTTACGGCGTAAGATACGCGCTCGACCACACCGCGTCCAGTCCCCGAGGACGATTGCCTGACGTTGTAAGGTGAAGGCATGCCGCAACGGTCCCTCGCACGTCCCCAACTGACTCGCGAGAGCGTGCTGCAGGCCGCGCTCCTGGTGGCCGACCGCGACGGCATCGAGGCGCTCACGATGCGCGCGCTCGCCGAGCAGCTCGGCGTCGAGGCGATGTCGATCTACTACCACCTGCCGAACAAGGACGCGATCCTCGATGGGCTCGTCGAGGTCGTCTTCGCCGAGATCGAGCGCGAGGTCGGCGGGTTCGCGCCGCCCCCGGCGACGGATGCCGCGAGCTGGGCGTCGGCACTCCGCGAACGCATCCTCGGTGCGAGGCGCGTGCTGCTGCGGCATCCGTGGCTGCCGAACGTCATGAACGCGCGCGGCGCCTCGGGGCCGAACGCGATGCGCCACGTCGACGGCGTCGTCGGCATCATGCGGGCCGGCGGCATGTCGCACGACCTCATCCACCACTCACTGCACGCCGTCGGCAGCCGGATGTACGGCTACGTGCAGGAGCTCAGCGACGACGGGGCCGCCCCGGCACCGGTCGAACTCGCGCAGCTCGCCATGCTCGCCCCGCACCTCGCCGCGATGCTCGCCGACGTGGTGCACGACGATCCAGAGTCGACGCTCGGCTGGTGCGACGACCAGACCGAGTTCGAGTTCGGGCTCGACCTGCTGCTCGAGGGGCTCGAACGGCGCCGGGCGGCGCAGCCCGCCTGACCGCCCGCAGTCCCCGTGCTGAGGGCACGGGCCCTCGGAACGACAGCGCTCAGAGCGCCCCGGTCGCCGCCGTCTCGAGCACGCGAGGCGTGCCGTCGAAGACGAGCAGCCGGTCGGCGAGCTTGTCGACGAAGAACCGGTCGTGGCTGACCACGATGACCGCGCCCGGGAAGTGGGTCAGCGCCCGCTCCATGACCTGCGTCGAGGTGATGTCGAGGTGGTTCGTCGGCTCGTCGAGCACGATCACCGCGGCCCCCGAGAGCAGGCACTGCGCGATCGCGACACGCGCGCGCTGCCCGCCCGAGAGCGTGCCGATCTTCTGCTTCAGGTCGGCCTCCGAGAACTGCAGCATCGCGAGGAACCGGTTCACGCTCTTCTTCGTCGCGGTGAACGCGAGCGAGTCGGGGTAGGCGTTCACCGCATGCCCGACGGTGTCCTCCAGGTCGAGCTCGGCGTAGACCCGGTTGTACGAGACGTACCTGGCGCCCTTGGCCCAGCGCACCGTGCCGAAGTCGGCCTCGGTCTCGCCGGTCAGCACGTCGAGCAGCGTCGACTTGCCCGAGCCGTTCGAGCCGAGCACCGCGACCCGGTCGCCGCGGCGCAGGTCGAACGAGAGGCCCTCGAACAGCGGCGCACCGCCGAAGCCCTTCGCCAGCCCCGTCACGGTGAGCAGGTCGTTCGAGACCCGCAGCCCCTCGTAGATGCCGGTGATGATCTGGTCGATCGGGCGCGGGGCCTGCCGCTTCTTGATGTCGGCGAGCCGGCGTGCGACCGCGTTCGACGGGTTGCGGGCGGCCTCGCGGCGTGCGGCCGACGCGGCCTGCTCGTAGGCGAGCAGCTCCTCCTCGTGCGCGAACTGCTTCTCGAGCATCTTGAGGCGCGACTGCTTCGCGTGCACATAGGCCGAGTAGTCGCCCTCGTACTCCTGCAGGCGGTAGTTCTCGAGCTCGATGATGCGGGTGACCACCCCGTCGAGGAACTGCCGGTCGTGCGACACGACGAGCACCGCGCCCGCGAACCCCGAGAGCCAGTTCTCGATCCACTTCACGCCGTCGAGGTCGAGGAAGTTCGTCGGCTCGTCGAGCAGCAGCACGTCGGGCGACTGCACGAGGATCTGCGCGAGGGCGGCGCGGTTGCGCCAGCCGCCCGACAGCCGGCCGACCGACAGGGCGCGGCGCTCGTCATCGAAGCCGAGTCGGGTGAGCACCGTGTCGATCGTGGTCTCGTAGGTCCAGCCGCCGATGTGGTCCATACGCTCGAAGAGCTCGCCCTGCTCGGTGAGCAGCCGCGTCATCGCGTCATCCGCCATCGGCTCGGCCAGTGCCATGCCGATCTCGTCGAGGCGGGCCTGGGTCTCGTGCACCTGCGCGAAGTGCCCGCTCAGGATCTGCTGAATGCTCTGCTCGCCGTCGAGCTCGGAGAACTGCGAGAAGTACCCGATCGTGGTGCCGAGCGTGACGTCGCGTGTGCCGCCACTCGGTTCGCGCCGCCCGAGCACGACCTCGAGCAGGCTCGTCTTGCCGGTTCCGTTCTTGCCGATGAGCCCGACCCGGTCGCCCTGCTTGAGCTTCAAGAAGGCCTCCTTCAGCACGGGTCGCCCGTCGAACTCGATGCTGACGTCGTTCAGGCGGATCAGGCTCACGGGTGTCCTAGCGGTGAAGAGGTGAAGGGTTCGGCGAGACGGATGCCTCGAGCCGCGGCCAACTCTACCGACGCCGCCTGCGCGAACGGTGGCCGCGGCGCATTCCGCCCGAATGGATCCGGCGCCCGATATGGGGGTGCCGCCGGGGTGGTGCGCCGCCGGCACGAGGAGCAGACTCGCACTCGAGCCGTCGGGACGCCGGCGGGAGGCCGAAGCCGGCGTCGGCGGGAGGAACCATGGGCGACGCGCAACCACCGAGACCTGCACCCGACGAACGATTCGCGCCCGTGTTCGGCGCCGCGGCGTTCGAGGGCGATCCCCCGGGCGCCGTCAGCAGCCGGGCCGGCCACTTCCTCTCGATGGGCACCGCGGCCTTCGGATCGCCGGAGCAGACCGCCGATGTGCGCGATGACGCCGAGGCGCTCGGCGTGCCGTTCGTGGTTCCGGCGACCGAAGGCGACCTGCTCTGGAGCGACCAGTCGAACCTCGACCGGCTCACCCGCTTCGCGCTGCAGGACCACGGGGCATCCGACGCCCGCGACTGGCAGGGCGGGGCACCGCCTCGAGCCGACGACGAACTCGCGCTCTGGCACAACGTCGAGCTGACCCACTCGGTGCCGTCGCTGCTCGCCCTGCTGAATCACGCGCGCGGCAGCGAGCACGAGCTCGAGCGCGTCGCCGCTGCGGCCGCACTCCGTGCATTCAGCAACGGCGCGCTGGAGGCGGCCGACGAGGTGCTCGCCGCCGCGACCACCTCGGCCGACGAGCACGTGGCCGCGATCGCGAACACCGCGTTGCGCCGAAGCGACGGCGGCGGGACGGAACCGGCGCAGCCGACGCGCTCACCGACGGGCGGGAGCGCTCCGACGACCTTCGCCGCCGCAGAGGTGAGCCTCGCCATCCACGGCACGTGGGCGCAGGTGACCGCGGACCCCTGGTACGCGCCGGGCGAGCCGCTGCACCGTCACATCCGCGCCGTCTCGACCCCGAACCTCTACGACGAGAGCGACTACTACACGTGGAGCGGCGGGCACTCGCAGTTCGCCCGGGACGTCGGCTCGGCCGAGCTCCCGATCTGGAGGAACGCGCTCACCCTCCCGCCGTTCGACACCGTCTTCGCCCACAGCCACGGCGGCAACGTCGCACTGACCGCGGCGGCGAACGGCGAGCGCATCCGCATGCTCGTGCTCATGCACACCCCCGCCCTCCCGCGGCCGGACGAGCAGTGGGAAGCGATCCGCGCGCACGTGGGCCGCACCGTCGTGATGCGGACCCGGCTCGATCACGTCGTGCTCGCCGACGGCCTCGTCAACGGGAGTTCGCAGCGATTCGACCAGAACAGGCTTCCGCACCATCCGGTCGTGCTGCACTGGGCCAACCCCGACGCCTGGTTCTCGCACAGCTTCTTCACGGAGCTCGGGAGCTGGCTGAAGTACGACCTCGCCGGCACGGTCATCAGGCAGCACCGCTACGTCGAGCAACTCGTGTGACGGGCGCCGGTACCGTTCAGCCGTACTCGGCGAGTGCCGCCTCGACCGCCGCCACTCGGGCGGCTCGGTCGCCGCTCACCTCGATGACCCGAGTCCCTTCGCCGACCAGGTCGGGGTCGTCGCACAGTTCGAGCAGCGCGTCGTTCATCGCCTCGCGCAGCTCCGGGTCCTCGTCGTCGCCGATGCGGATCGCGTCGCGATGCGCGAGCGGCAGCACCACGAGCAGGTCGACGTGCCGCATCGCCGTCGCGCCGATTCCGAATCCGCGATCGAGCAGCGCCTCCGAGCGGCCGCCGCGCCGCAACTCGACGAGCGCGGCGAGGTAGGCGAGGAAGTCGATCGGCCCGCGCTCGGCGATGATCGGATGCCCCGTGGCATCCGCCGCCGCCAGCCTCCGTGCGCTCGAGACCAGCTGTTCGAAGAACGTCGAGGCATCCGGCTCGTCGAGCGCGTCGTCGACGAACTCGAACGGATCGCCCCACCGCTCGTAGTCGCCGTGCACGGCGAGCAGGTCGTCGATGAGCGTCGTCTTGCCGCTGGCGTGGGTACCCGAGACGACGATGCGCATGCCCGGATTCTAGGGGCACGTCGCAGCGCTGCGCCGATCACGGGGCGGGATCGGAAGGTTCTCGGCGCTCGCCGCGTTGCCAACTGCATGAGAGCGATCGCGTACGCCAAGACCGGGGACTCGTCCGTGCTGCACCTCGTCGAGCGGGAGACGCCCGAACCGGGCGACGGTGAGGTGCGTGTGCGCATCGCCGTGTCGGGCGTCAACCCGACCGACTGGAAGGCGCGGGCCGGTGCACGGCCGGGCGGGGCAACGCCGTTCCCGGAGGTCGTGCCGAACCAGGACGGCGCCGGCGTCGTCGACGCCGTCGGCCCCGGCGTGACCGGGTTCGCGGTCGGCGACCGGGTCTGGGCCTATCTCGCCGCGCACGAACGACCCTCCGGCACCGCGCAGCAGTTCGCGGTGCTCTCGGCCGAGCACGTGGCGCCCCTGCCGGATGCCGCGAGCTTCGACCTCGGCGCCTCCCTCGGCGTGCCGGCGATGACCGCGCACCGCGCGCTCACCGTCTCCGAGACGGGTCCGTCCCGCCTCGGCCCCGGCGCGCTCGCCGGCCGAACGGTGCTCGTCGCCGGTGGCGCCGGCGCCGTCGGGCACGCGGCCATCCAGCTCGCCCGCTGGTCGGGAGCGACGGTCATCACGACCGTGAGCTCGCCCGAGAAGGCCGCCCTCGCGACCGCTGCCGGAGCCCACCACGTCGTGAACTACCGCACCGACGACGCCGCGGCCGCGATCCGCGCCATCGCCCCGCACGGCGTCGACCAGATCGTCGAGGTCTCGCCCGCCCGCAATGCCGGGCTCAACGCGAAGGTCATCGCGAACCACGGGTCGATCGCCGTGTACGCGACCGACGGCGGCGCCGAGATGACGCTCGACGTGCGCCGTCACTTCGCGCTCAACGTGCGCTACCAGTTCCTGCTGCTCTACACCGTCGGCCAGGACGCCCTCTCGGCTGCCGCCGAGGACATCGGCCGTGCACTCGCCGACGGCGCGCTGCCCGTCGGCGAGGACGCCGGCCTGCCGATCACCCGCTTCCCGCTCGAGCGCACGGCCGAGGCGCACGACGCCGTCGAGGCGGGCACCGTCGGCAAGGTGCTCATCGACGTCGACCCCGAGATCGCCTGATCCGTCCCCCGGCGAGCGGCGCTCAGCCGAGCAGGTGCGACAACTGCTCGACGACGAGCACCACGGCGAGCACGACCATCGCGGCGCCTGAGATACGCGAGACGAGTCGCATGGCCGACGGCCGTGCACGCAGCACCGTCTTGGCGCCCATTCCGACCGCGGAGTAGACGAGCGCGCAGCTGCCGACGAAGATGAGGCCGAGCACCGCGAGCTGCACCGGGATCGGCCAGGCGCCGGCGGCATCCGTGAACTGCGGCAGCAGCACGACGAGCACGAGCAGTCCCTTCGGGTTCAGGCCGCTGACGCCTGCGCCCTGCACGACGCGGAGCCACGGCCGCGTCTCGGCACCACCCGACGCCCCCGCGACCGCGGCGGGCGGCTCGATCAGCACGCGAACGCCGAGATACAGCAGGTACGCCGCAGCCGTGAAGGTGAGGCCGACGAGCACCCACGGCATCGCCGCCACCGCTGCGCCGACGCCGACCGCGACCGCGACCACCGCGGCGAGGTAGCCGATGAGGATTCCGCCGAGTGCCGGCAGGATGCTGCGGTCGCGGAGGCCGGAGGCGATGACGTACGCCCAGTCGGGGCCGGGCACGAGCACCATGAACGTCATCATCGCCCAGCAGGCGAGCAGCAATTGGATGTTCACGTGTCCTCCCTTCGATCGTCACGACGAACGTAGGCGAATGGCGCGAGCAGCCGCTGCCCTATTCATCCCGGAACGCGGCACTTCGTGGAAGAATCCACCCCATGGATGCCATCGATCGGAGAATCCTTGCCGAACTGCAGCAGGACGGCCGGCTGAGCCTCACCGACCTCGCCGCAAAGGTGCAGTTGAGCATGTCGCCGACCCACCGCCGGCTCCACGCGCTCGAGGCATCCGGAGCCATCTCGGGCTACCGCGCCGTCATCGATCCCGAGGTCGTCGGGCTGGGCTTCGGCGCGCTCGTGTTCGTCACGATGGACCAGGCGAATCGGGCCACGATCCCCGCCTTCGACGCCGCCGTCGCCGAGATCCCCGAGGTGATCCAGGCGCTCCGGCTCTTCGGCGATCCCGACTACCTGCTGCGCGTCGCCGTGCCCGACCTCCCCGCGTACCAGCGCCTGTGGGACGAACGGCTCTCGGCCCTGCCGGGCGTGCGCCGGGTCGAGTCCACCCTCGTCATGAAGACGATCGTCGACGACCGGCCGCTGCCGATCTGAGCGGCGGACCCTCGACGCCGTCGGCGGGGCGGCGTACCGTGGCCGTCGAAGCGAACGCCGAACGAGGAGGTTCCCGATGGCCGAGCTCTCACCGATCCAGCCGTGCCTGTGGTTCGACGACCAGGCGCGCGAGGCGATGGACTACTACGTCGAGGTCTTCCCGAACTCGCGCATCACGCGCATCGACGAGTATCCCGACGAATCGCTCGACGAGCATTTCGCGGGCATGTCGGGCAAGGTGCTGAACGGCCAGTTCACCCTGAACGGCGTCGACTTCGTCTGCCTCGACGGCGGGCCGCTCTTCGAGTTCAACGAGTCGATCTCGTTCATCGTCTCCTGCGCCGATCAGGCCGAGATCGACTACTTCTGGTCGAAGCTCTCGCACGTGCCCGAGTCCGAGCAGTGCGGCTGGTGCAAGGATCGCTTCGGCGTCAGCTGGCAGGTCATCCCGGCGAACATGGGCGAGCTGACCCGGCGACCCGAGCAGATCCAGGTGATGATGCGGCAGAAGAAGGTCGTGATCGCCGAACTCGAGAACGCCTGACGCGACGGATGCCGCGGCTCGCCGTCATCGGTGAGGCGCGAGGTCGCCGGCGCCGGCGACCTCGGCCGACCGGGTGAGCACGATCGCGGCGGGAAACCGCCTGACGACCCGGCGGAACGCGGGTTTCGACAACGCCGCGGCCTCCCCCGCTCCGACCAGTCTCGGATCGATCGCCCGTTGCTCGCGTCCCTTCCAGGTGATCGTCGCCTCGCCCGCGGCGAGTACGTTGCGGGCCCAGTTCGTCGTCGTGCCCCACGGCAGCCCGATGAGGAAGAGACTCTCCGACACCGTGGGCACGAGCGCGATCGGGGTCGCATAGGCGGTGCCGCTCCGACGTCCGCGATGGTGGATGATCCCCCAGAGGGGCACCCATCGACGACCGGCGAGCGCCCGCGCGAACGGCTCGCTCGCTTGGACGGCCCACCGGGGCGGCCCCTTCCTGCGGCCGGAATCGCTCATGGCTCCAGCATCCGCCTCTGCTCGCCGTTCCGCACGCGGTGTCCCGGCGATCATGCTGGTCTCACCCGCGGCGCTGCACTGTCGCACGGAGCGCCCAGCCGGACGATCTAGGCTCGAAGCACCGTCACCGACCTGCAGAAGGAGCATGCCGCCATGAGCGACGCCGCGAACCTCGACGTCTTCGACCGCCGCGAGTCGGAGGTCCGCGGATACGTCCGCGCATTCCCCACGGTCTTCGATCGCGCGAGCGGCTCGACCCTCGTCGACGCCGACGGCCGCGAGTACCTCGACTTCTTCGCCGGTGCCGGCGTGCTGAACTACGGGCACAACAACCCCGCCTTCACGCGCGCCCTGATCGAGTACCTCGAACGCGACGGCATCATCCACGGGCTCGACATGGCGACCTCGGCCAAGCGCGCGTTCATCGAGGCGTTCGAGCGCCTCGTGCTCGAGCCGCGCGGGCTCGACCACAAGCTGCAGTTCACCGGCCCGACCGGTGCGAACGCGGTCGAGGCCGCGCTGAAGGTCGCGCGCCAGGCCACCGGCCGGTCGACGGTCGTCGCCTTCACGAACGCGTTCCACGGCCTGAGCCTCGGCGCCCTCGCGGCGACCGGCAACCACCACTACCGCGAGGCGGCCGGGCAGTCGCTCGACAACATCGCACGCCTGCCCTACGACGGCTACCTCGGCGCCGACGTCGACACGCTCGACCTGCTCGAGAAGATGCTCGACGACCCCGGATCGGGACTCGACCTGCCCGCCGCCGTCATCGTCGAGGCGGTGCAGGGCGAGGGCGGCATCAACGTCGCGAGCGTGCCGTGGCTGCAGCGACTCCGTGCGCTGACCGCCGAGCGCGGCATCCTGCTGATCCTCGACGAGATCCAGGCGGGCGTCGGCCGCACCGGCACCTTCTTCGCCTTCGAGGCCGCGGGCATCGTGCCCGACATCGTGACCGTCTCGAAGTCGATCTCGGGCTCGGGCCTGCCGATGTCGCTCGTGCTGCTGCGCCCCGAGGTCGACGTGTGGAAGCCGGGCGCCCACACCGGCACGTTCCGCGGCAACAACCTCGCCTTCGTCTCGGCGCGCGTCGCCCTCGAGACGTACTGGGCCGACGCCGAGTTCGGCGACGCGGTCACCGCGAAGTCGGCGCTGCTGCGCGCAGAGCTCGACGCGATCGCCGCCGAGCACCCCGAGCTCGGTCTCGCCCCGCGCGGTCGCGGCCTCATGTACGGCCTCGCGTGCGACGCCGACCGCACGCTCGCCGGCCGCATCTCGAAGGAGGCGTTCACGCGCGGCCTCGTCATCGAGACCTCGGGCGCGTTCGACGAGGTGCTGAAGTTCCTGCCCGCGTTGACGATCACCGAAGACGAACTGCGTGCCGGTCTCGCGATCGTGCGCGAGAGCCTCGACGCGGTGCTCTCGGCCTGACAGCTCCGCCTAGGATTCAACATGTATCCTAGGCCGCGATGTCCACGAACTCCCCCGCACCGAAGCCCGTCCACCCGCTCGCGCGCAAGCTCCGCTTCGCGCGCATCCTGAACGTCGTGCTCGGCGCGGTCACGGCGTTCCTGCTCGTCGTCGTGATCGCGCAGTCGGTGCCGGGCGCCGAGCAGGCCGCGACCGCCGACACGGCGCAGACACCGGCAGCGGATGCCTCGGGCTCCGGCTCCGGCGGCGGCTCCGAGATCGCGACCCGCGACCCCGACGACCCGCTCGCGATCGGCGACGTCGACGCCCCCGTGGTGCTCGTCGAGTGGGCCGACTTCCGCTGCCCCTACTGCGCGGTCGTGACGAACCAGACGCTGCCGACGATCTTCGAGGAGTACGTCGAGAAGGGCCTCGTGCGCTACGAGTTCAGGGATGTCGCGTTCTTCGGCGAGGAGTCGATCGACGCCGCCGTCGCGGCCCGCGCCGCGGGCGAGCAGGGCAGGTTCCCCGAGTACCTCGAGGCCGTCTTCGCGGCCGCACCCGAGAAGGGCCACCCCGACATGCCCCGCGAGAAGCTCATCGGCTTCGCCGCCACCGCCGGCGTGCCCGACCTCGCGAAGTTCGAACAGGACCTCGACCGCGCCGATCTCCGCGACGCCGTGCTCGCGAGCACCGACACCGCCCAGAAGCTCGGCGTCACGAGCGTGCCGTTCTTCGTCGCCGGCGATCAGGCCATCGCCGGTGCGCAGCCGATCGAGAACTTCCGGGCCCTCCTCGACGAGCAGCTGGCCGCGGCAGGCGAGTGATCGACCTCGGGCTCGCGGGCGCCCTCGTCGGCGGCGTCCTGACCCTGCTGAGCCCGTGCTCGGTGATGCTGCTGCCGGCGTTCTTCGCCTACGCGTTCACGAGCCCGAGCCGCCTCATCGCCCGGACCGGGGTGTTCTACCTCGGCCTCATCACGACCCTCGTGCCGATCGGCGTGCTCGCCGGCACCGTCGGCGCGTTCGTTAGCACGAACCGCACGACGCTCGTGACGGTGGCCGCGGTCGTGATCATCGTGCTGGGCGCGGTGCAACTCGTCGGCATCCCGCTGCCCGCGTTCACCCGCAGCGGAGCGGCGGAGGGCACCGGCGTGGCATCCGTCTACCTGCTCGGCACCGTCTACGGACTCGCCGGGGTGTGCGCGGGCCCGCTGCTCGGCTCGGTGCTCGCCCTCGCCGCGCTCGGCGGACAGCCGCTCTACGGCGGCATCGTGCTCGCCGTCTTCGCGCTCGGCATGACCGTGCCGCTCTTCGTGCTGGCCGTCGCGTGGTCCCGGTCGCCGCGGCTCCGCGGCATACTGCGCCCGCGCACCGTGCGCATCGGCCGCTGGACCAACACCTGGACCCAGATCATCGGGGGCCTCCTCGGCATCGGCATCGGCGTGCTGCTCATCGCGACCGAGGGCACCGCCTCGCTCGGCGGCGTGCTCGGCGCCTCGCAGCAGTTCGCGCTCGAGAGCTGGGTGCTCGAGCGCACGGCAGGCGTGCCCGATCTCGTCTTCGCCGGCATCGCCGTCGCGGCGCTGGCGTGCGCATGGGGCATCCATCGGTGGCGCACGGCGACGGCACGGCGAGCGGATGCCGCGGCCGCCCACTCCCCCGAGGCATCCGTCGGCGCCGGCGAAGGCGACCGCCCGTGACGGTCTCGATCCACGCGATGCCGACCGCGGATGCACCGGGGCCGCCGCAGCGCCATGATGGTGGGATGCCGACCGCCGACAGCGCAGCAGAGCGCGCCCGCGCCGCCATCCGCGCCGCCATCCTCGACGGCACGCATCGGCCCGACACCATGCTCAGCGAGAACGAGCTCGCCGCGCAGCTCGGCATGAGCCGCACGCCCGTGCGGGCCGCCCTCATGCGCCTGCAGGACGAGGGCTGGATCACGATCTACCCGAAGCGCGGGGCGCTCGTCCGCTCGCTCAGCGACCGGGAGATCGCCGACCTCGCCGACGCCCGGTTGATCCTCGAGGCCGCCGGTGTGCAGCGCGCGACCACGGCCGCCCGGCGGGCGCTCGCCGACCGGCTCGAGCCGGGCCTCGAAGCGCAGCGCGCCGCCCTCGAGGCGCGCGACCTCGATGGCTTCGTGACGCTGACGATCGCCTTCCACCGCTCGTTCGTGGAGGCGGGCGGTAATCGCACCCTCGCCGAGATCGGCGACCGGCTCACCGCGAGGCAGCGCCTGCTGCTGAGCGCGCATCGGGACTCGCTCTTCGAGCGGCCCGACCAGGTCATCGACGAGCATCGCGCCCTCGTGGAACGACTGCGCGACGACGACCCGGCGGGCTTCGCCGAGGCCCTGCGCACCCACCTCATGGAAACTCACGGGCCCGAACTGGGCCCGATCTGAGCAGTCACCCCCGGCGTCAGTCGTCTTCCCGCACCGGCACCGTGAGGCTCGCGCGCCGGTTCAGCAGCTCGGGCACGAAGCCCGCCGCCTCCTTGTACCGGTTCGCGATCTCGGCGCGTTCGGCGTACGGCACGACGAGCTCGATGTCGCCGAAGCCGCCGGGCGCCCGCTCGTAGGCCAGCTGCATGACCTGCTCCGGCCCCATCGACCGGTTGCTGAGCGTGATCGCCGTGGTGCGCGGGCGACGTTCCGACTCGTAGGCGCCGAGCGCCGCTTCGACGGAATCGATCGTGCCGAGCTGGAACGCGAGCGTGCGGGCATCGATGATCGCCTGCGACGCGCCGTTCGAGCCGATCGGGTACATCGCATGCGCGGCGTCGCCGAGCAGGGTCTGCGAACCGAAGGTCCAGCGCGGAATCGGATCGCGGTCGACCATCGGGTACTCGAGGATCTCGTCGGCGGCGCCGATGACGGCGGGCACGTCGAGCCAGCCGAAGTCCCAGTCCGCGAAGCGGCCGAGCACGACGCTCGGGTCGGCGCCGCGGTTCCAGTCGCTCGCGCCCGGCTCGGGGTCGTCGGAGCGGTACTCGGCGATGAAGTTCACCGTCTGCAGTCCGTCGTCGCCGACCGCCGACAGCGGGTAGGCCACGAACTTCTGCATCGCGTCGCCGGCCATGATCATCGTGAGCCCGTCGAGGTACGGTCGCACGCGCGCTGTGCCGCGCCAGAGGATCAGCCCGTTCCACACGGGCGCCCCCTCGTCGGGGTGGTGCTGGCGACGCAACGCGCTGTGGATGCCGTCGGCGCCGATCACGACGTCGGCCGCGACCCGCGTGCCGGCATCCGGGCCGCCGATGATCGCGACGCTCGTGCCCTCGCCGTCGCTGCGGGCGTCGCCGATCGGGCTGCCGAGGCGGATGGCGTCGGCGCCGAGTCGCTCGATCACGGCGTCGCGCAGCAGCAGCTGCAGGCGCCCCCGATGCACGGAGTACTGCGACCAGTCGTAGCCGGCGGCACGCCCGCGCGGCTCGCTCCAGACCTGCTGACCGTGCCGGTTGAAGTACGACAGCGTGCTCGTGGCCACGCCGAGCGCAGCGAGCTCGTCGCCGAGGCCGAGCTCGGTGAGCTCGCGCACGGCGTGCGGCAGCAGGTTGATGCCGACGCCGAGCGGCGTGATCTCGGACACCGACTCGTACAGCGTCACGTCATCCATGCCCGCCGCGTGCAGCGAGAGCGCCGTCGCCAGGCCGCCGATGCCGGCCCCCGCGATGAGGATGTTCATGGTGCAGATCTCCAGTCGATGGTTCGGTCGGGCTCCGTCGCGCTCAGTTCTGCGCGACGGGGTCCTCGAGCCCGCTCGCCTCTGCGGCCACGGCCTCGAGATTCCACTCGGGGCGCGGCACGGAGTCGATGAGCAGTCGCGTGTACGGATGCTGCGGATCTCCGAGCAGTTCGACCGTGCGGCCGCGCTCGACGATCGCGCCGGTCTTCATGACGACCGTCTCGTCGCAGAGGCGGCGGATGACCGCGAGGTCGTGGCTGATGAAGAGCACCGTGAGGCCGCGCTCGCGGCGGATCTCCTCGACGAGGGAGAGCACCTGCGCCTGCACCGACACGTCGAGCGCACTCGTCGCCTCGTCCATGACGAGCACGTCGGGTTCGATCGCGAGGGCCCTGGCGATCGCCACGCGCTGCCGCTGCCCGCCCGAGAGCGTGCGCGGTCGCGCCTGGGCGTGCACGTCGCCGAGGCCGACCTGCTCGAGCAGTTCGATGACGCGCGCGCGAGCATCGGTCGTGCTGAGCCGGCGGTGCAGTCGCATCGCATCCTCGATCGCCTTGCCCGCCGTGATGCGCGGGTCGAGCGACAGGTACGGGTCCTGGAAGACCATCTGCACCGAGCGGGCGTGCTCGAGCCGCTCGACACGAGAGCTCGGCACCGAGGTGCGCTCGCGTCCGGCGATGCGGATGTCGCCGGCATCCGCCTGTTCGAGCCCCACGATCATGCGAGCGAAGGTCGACTTGCCCGAGCCCGACTCGCCGACCACGCCGAGCGCACCGCCGCGCGGGATCTCGATCGAGGCGTCGATGACGGCGTGCACCGGCTCCTTGCCCCGGCGCACGTAGGTCTTCGAGATGCCGCTCGCCGAGAGCATCGCCTCGTTCGACGTCGACGCCGTCGCAGCAGCGGCCGAAGCGGATGCCTCGCCCGTCGCCGCCGGAACGGTCGCCTCCGAGTGAGTCGTCGCAGCGGCATCCGTGCCCGGATCGACCGGTGCGGCGGAGGTGCGCGCGACGACGATCGTGGGCGTGGCCGCGACGAGTCGCTTCGTGTAGGCCGCCTGCGGGTCGCGGAACACCTGACGGGCGTCGCCCTGCTCCTCGACCCGACCCGCACTCATCACGTAGACGCGATCGCAGATCGCGGCCGCGAGGTTCAGGTCGTGGGTGATGAAGAGCATGCCCATGCCGCGGCTCGCGCGCTGCTCGGCGAGCACGCCGATGATCTCGGCCTGCGTCGTGACGTCGAGCGCGGTCGTCGGCTCGTCGCAGATGAGCAGTCGCGGCGAGCTCGTGAGCGCACCGGCGATCATGACGCGCTGCAGCATTCCGCCCGAGAGCTCGTGCGGGTACTGGTGGAAGTGCTCCTCGGGGCGCGGCAGGCGCACGGCCTCCATGAGCGAGATCGCGACGGCCTTCGCCTCCGCGGCCGAGCGGCCCTCGCAGAGTCGCATCGTCTCGGTGAGGTGGTCGCCGACCGTGCGCATCGGGTTGATGCCGGCCCTCGGGTCCTGGAAGATCATCGACGCGCGGGTGCGCCGCAGCTCGAGCAGTTCGCTGCGACTCGCGTCGAGGACCGACCGGTCGAGCAGCTGCACCGATCCCCCCGTGGTCGCGCGGCTCGGCAGCAGGCCGAGCACGGAGCGGGCGGTGAGCGACTTGCCCGAGCCCGACTCGCCCACGAGGCCGACGGTCTCGCCTTCGGCGACGGTGAGGCTGATGCCGTCGAGCAGTCGCCTGCCGTTCGGCAGGTCGAGCGTGAGCTCGGCGATGTCGAGGAGTGTCATGCGGGGATCTCGCCTCCGATGCGGTCCGAGAGTTCTTCGCCGATCACGTTGACCGCGACGACGACGAGCACGATCGCGACCGCCGGCACGAGTGCGGGAAGGAAGTAGCCGCCGATGAGCCCGGACTGGGCCTCGTTCACCATCGCGCCCCAGTCGGCGGTGGGCGCCTGGACACCGAGGCCGAGGAACGAGAGGGCGGCGAGCTCGGCGAGCACGTAGCCGAAGTTCAGCGTCGATTGCGCACCGACGATCGGCATCACGTTGGGCAGCACGCGGCGGAGCGCGATGAACCCTCCGCCGAAGCCCTGCACGCGATAGGCCGCGACGTACGGACGAGAGCGCTCGGACGCGATGAGCGAGCGCGTGAGCCGCGCGACGAACGGGGCGTAGGCGATGCTCATGGCCACGACCGGGGCGACGAGGCCCTTGCCGAAGAGCGCGACGGCCATGATCGCGAGCAGCAGCGCCGGGAAGGCGAAGATCACGTCGAAGATGCGGCCGAGCACCGAGTCGATCCAGCCACCGCGCCAGCCGGCCAGGAGGCCGAGCAGGATGCCGACGACCGTCGAGAAGATGACGACCAGCAGCGGCGCCAGGAGCGCGGTGCGCGCACCGAACATCATGCGGCTCAGGGTGTCGCGCCCGAGCGCATCGGTGCCGAGCCAGTGCGCCGGGCTCGGCCCGGCCTGGATGTTCAGCAGGTCGACCTGGTTCGGCGGATACGGGGCGAGGAACGACGCGAAGATCGCGGCGAGCGTCACCACGCCGAGGAACACGGCGCTGACGAGGAACGTGGTGCTCGAGCGCCGCACGCGCGGCGCGCGCAGCACCTTCATGGCCATGGTCGGGGTGGTCATCGGGCACCAGCTCCTGCGGCGGCTCGGGGGTCGATCCACGGTTCGAGGACGTCGATGATCGCGTTCACCACGACGAACGCCGTGACGATGAGCAGCACGATCGCCTGCACGACCGGGAAGTCGAGACGGTCGACCGATGCGACGAGGAGCGACCCGATGCCGGCGAGGCCGAACGCCGCCTCGACGATCGAGCTCGCGACGAGGAGGCCGGCCACGAGCACACCGCTGACGGTGAGAATCGGACCGATCGAGTTCCGGAAGACGTGTCGTCGGATCACGGTGCCGCGCTTGAGTCCGCGGCTCGTCGCCACTTCGACGTGCTCACGACCGAGCTGCTCGACCATGGAGGATCGGGTGACCTTGCCGACCAGCACGACGAAGACGATCGCGAGCGCGATCGATGGCAGCACGAGGTGGTAGATCGTGTCGAGGAACCCGTCGCCGGACCCGAACGACGGGAACCAGCCGAGCTGCACCGCGAAGATCGCGATCAGCACGATGGAACCGACGAACGACGGGATGGCGCCGAGCACGGTGAGTCCGATGAGCACGGCACGGTCGAGCACCTTGCCTCGGTTGAGGGATGCCACGATGCCCGCCGTGAGGCCGACCACCGCGATCATCGTGCCGGCCATGACGACGAGGCCGAGGGTCACGGGCAGGCGATCGCCGATCACCTGCGAGACATCCTGCCGGTACTGGAGCGAACGGCCGAAGTCGCCCTGCAGCACGCCGGTCAGCCAGTCGAGGTACTGCTGCCACGGCGGCAGGTCGAGCCCGTACTGGGCGGTGACCTGGGCCACGGCCTCGGGGCTGGGCTTCCGGCCGCGCAGCAGGAAGCTGACGGGGTCGCCGGGCACGAGGAACCGCGAGAAGAACACGAGCAGTGATGCGAGGAAGAGCGTGAGGAGCAGGGCGCCGAGCTTGCCCGCCACCCGGCGGAGCGTGGTCATCGGGAGACCCCCGCTCCGCCGAGGTGGAACCGGCTGCGCCCGTCGGTGCTAGCGTGCGCCAATGGTCGCTGCCCAGGGGTAGTACAGGAAGGCGACCGACGGCGCGACACCCGTGATGCGCTCACCCATGAACAAGGTCACCGGCGCCTCGTACATCGGCAGCCACGGGAGCTCCTCGTTCGCGATCTGCTGTGCTTCGGCGGTCTTCTCCGAGCGCGCGGCGGGATCTTCGATCGCGAGCGCCTCGTTGACGACGGCGTCGAACTCGGGGTCGGACCATTCGCCGTAGTTGCTGAACTCGCCCGTGCGCAGCACGCTGTACATCTCGAGCGGGTCGGGGCTCGAGAGGTACCACGAGGTGTAGAACAGGTCGACCCCCTCGCGAGCGGTCGGGTCCGAGAACAGCGCCGTGTAGGCGTTCGGCGTGACGGTCTCGATGTTGACCTTGAGGCCGATCGCCTCGGCCGCCGCCGCGGTGGCCTGCGCGTAGACGTTGAAGTCGCTGCTGATGGGGGCGGTCACGTAGGTGAGCTCCTCACCGGCCACACCGGCTTCCTCGACGAGCTTCTTGGCCGCCTCGAGGTCGTAGGGGTACTCCTCGATGTCGCCGAACGCCGTCGCGATGGCGGCGTCGCTCGCGCCGTCCCAGACCGATTCGGTCGTGAGCACGTCGGTCGTGGTGCCGTAGCCCTTCAGCGCCGCGTCGACGATGCCCTGACGATCGAGCGCCATGAGCAGCGCCTGGCGCACCCGCACGTCGCCGAGCGGGCCGTCGAGGTCGGAGATGATCAGGTTGTTGACCGCGGTGTTCAGGCCGAAGAGCATGTCGCCCTGGTCGGAGTCGAGGAGCTGGGGCACGGCATCGGCGGGAATCATCCAGCCGCCGTCGACCTCACCCGACTTCAGCGCATTCGTGCGGGCGTTGGCGTCGTTCATGAAGATGAACTCGACCTCGGCCGAGCGAGCGGTGAGCTCGGGGTCCCAGTAGCCGTCGTAGCGCTCGAGCGTGATGGACTCGCCCGACTGCCACTCGCCGAAGGCGAACGGGCCGGTGCAGTTCACGCCGCCGGTCGAGTTGCCGTAGTCGGCGCCCTTCTCGGCGAGGGTCGCCGCGGACTCGATGACGCCGGCCGAGCCGCCCATGCCGAGGTTGAACTGCGAGTCGGGCCCGGTCATGGTGACCGTGACCTGCATGTCGCCGGTCTGCTCGATCGACGCCACGTTCTGGTAGTTCGAGTACCACGACGAGCCGACGGCCGGGTCGAGGTGGCGGCTCATCGACGCCACGACGTCGGCCGCGGTCAGCGGGGTGCCGTCGTGGAAGGTGACGCCGTTGCGGATCTCGTACACCCAGGTCTCGGGCGTCGGGTGCGCGAACGACTCCGCGAGGCCGGGCGAGAGGGTCCAGTCGGGGTTCAGTCGCATGAGCGACTCGCAGACGTTGGCGAGCACCATGTTGTCGGCGTAGTCGAACGCGTAGGCGTAGTCGAGCGAGTACGGCTCGGCGTAGTTCGCCCACGTGAACGACTCGAGGTCCCCCGAGGGAGCGTCGGTCTGCGCGGTGAGCTCCCACTCGGCCGGCTGGGCCTTCTCGGCTTCGGCGCCGGAGCAGCCGGTCAGGACGAGGGCGGCGCCGAGCCCGGCGGCGACGACCGACGCGACCCGGCGGCCGCGTCGGGAGGGCGTGATGGGTGTTGGGGACATGTGGCGGCTCCTCTTGGTCAGGCAGTGCGGGTGAAGGCGGACGTGCCCTCGATCCAGGTGGAGGTCACCGTCGCGCGGTGGATCTCCTCCTTGGGGAGGCTGAAGGGGTTCGGTTCGAGCACGACGAGGTTCGCGAGGTAGCCCTCGCGGATGTAGCCGGTGTCGTGGTCGCGGTGGTTCACGTAGGCGGTGCCGGAGGTGTAGGCCGCCATCGCGGTGGCGAGGTCGAGGCGCTGGTGCTCGCCGCCGAGGGGCTCGGCGTCGAGCCCGGGCGCGATGCGGTTGACGGCGATGTGGATCGCGTCCATCGGGTCGGCGCTCGACACCGGCCAGTCGCTGCCCGCCGCAAGGCGGGCACCGTTGCGGACGAGGTCGCCGAACGGGTACTGGCGAGCCTCGGCCCCGTCCTGGAGGAACGGCAGGGTCAGCTCGTCGATCTGGTCCTCGTGGGTCGCCCAGAGCGCCTGCAGGTTCGCGACCGCGTCGAGCGGCGCGAAGCGCGCGGTCTCGGACTCCTCGACGATCTGCAGGTGCGCGAGGTGGTGCCGTCCGTCGGTCGGGCCGTTGGCGGCGCGCGCCGCCTCGATCGCGTCGAGCGCCTCGCGCACGGCGCGGTCGCCCAGGGCGTGGAAGTGCACCTGCATGCCGGCGGCGTCGAGCTCGGTGACGACCTGCTTCAGGAAGGCGGGGTCGACGAACGAGAGCCCGCTGTTGTCGGTGTCGTGACCGTGGCCGTCGCGGTAGGGCGTGAGCATCGCGGCGGTCTGGTTCTCGGCGACGCCGTCGACCATGATCTTGGTCGTTCCGAGCGAGTAACGGGCGATCGTGCCGGTCTCGACGAGCTCGTCGCGACGAGCGACCATCCGCTCGGCCTGCTCGATGCCGCCGTCGCGCTCCCACCACTGGGCGCCGACCACGTGCACGCGCAGCGTGCCCTCGGCGACGGCACGGCGATACACGCCGTCGATGTCGTCGACGCCGGAGATCGAGCCCACCATGGCGTCCTGCCACCCGGTGATACCGAGTGCGACGAGCTCGTCCTGTGCACGCAGCAGGCCCGCGTAGGCGAAGTCGGCGCTGAGGACGGGTCGCACGTGCTCGAAGAGGTGTTCGGCGCCCTCGTGGAAGGTGCCGGCCGGGAAGCCGTCGGCCTCGCGCTCGATGCGACCGTCCTCCGGGTCGGGAGTCGACGCGTCGAGGCCGGCGAGCGCGATGGCCGCGGTGTTCGCCCAGGCGCTGTGGTGGTCGCGGCTCGAGAGCAGCACCGGCCGGTCGGGCACGACCGCGTCGAGCAGGGCTCGCACCGGTGCGCCGCCCGGGTACTGGTCCATCGACCACCCACCGCCGAGGATCCACGCCTCGTCGGGGTTGGCGTCGGCGTAGGCCTTCACCATCGCGACGGCATCTTCGGCGCTCTCCGACTCGGTGAGGTTGCACATGAGCAGCTCGACGCCGGCTCCGACCGGGTGCACGTGCGCGTCCTGGAAGCCGGGGCTCAGCAGCGCCCCGTCGAGTCGGATGACCTGCGTTCCCTCGCCGATGAGCGCCTGCGACTCGGCCTCGGGAACGACCGCCGTGATGCGATCGCCGGTGACGGCCACGACGTGACCCTGAATGGGTTGGCCGGTTCCGGTGAACACGGCCGCTCCGGTGAACAGCACATCGGCAGCGGACACGTCGCCCTCGCTTCCTCGTCGAACGGGTTGGTGAGGGTGACGTTAGCGACGCTCCAGCACTGCTGTCAACTGTGTTGACAACATTGTGATCGCATTCGTTATGCTGACCTCATCGAGCGCGGCTCACGTCCGAACGGACACCGGAGCGTGGCACGATGGAATTCGGACTTCGAGGATGAAGAGGGCGATTTGACAGCGACAGGTACCAACCGCGGCGGTGCCGCGCGCGCGTCGTCCGGCCGGGCTCGCCTCGACCGCGAATCGATCGTGGCCGCCGGCCTCGAACTCGCCGCGACCTCTGCGACGACGACGATCTCCGTTCGCGAGCTCGGCACTCAGCTCGGTGCCGATCCGACGGCGATCTACCGTCACTTCCGCAGCAAGGAGGCGCTCATGGAGGCGCTCCTCGACGAGCTGACGCTGCGCAGCGTGTCGTCGGTCACCGCCGAGAAGTCCGACTGGCGCGAGCGGCTCCGGCAGCTCTCCCGCTCCACCCTGACGCACTACTCGGCCCACCCGGCCATCGGCGCCGAGGCGATCGTGCTCACCACCCACGGACCCGGCGAGCTCGAGGCGATCGAGATCATGCTCGAGGCGTTCTCCGAGGCCGGCCTCACGGGCGACGACGTCGTGCGGCACTACGCGCTGCTCGCCTCGCACGTGCTCTCGAGCGCAGCCGGCATCGCGCGCGGACGCGCCGAACGCGGCGACGGCCCCGAGCCCGGGCCGTGGTTCGACGGCCCGATCCTCGCCGACCCGCGCCGGTTCCCCCTGATCACCGCCTTCAACAGCGAGCTCGCCGACCTGAAGGACGAGGAGCTCTTCCTGCTCGGCGTCGAGGCCGTCATCCAGTCGGCAGAGCTGACGGTGGCACGCACCGCGGAGTAGCCGTCAACTCCGCGCGGTGGGCGCCGGGCGAAGCGATGCGATGCCGAACCTCGGCCCCTCGCGTCGCACCGCCCCCGGCGTCGAACCGTGGTGGCGCTTGAACGCCCGTCCGAACGAGGCCTCCGAGGAGTAGCCGACCCGATTCGAGATCGACGCGATCGAGTCGGTCGTGCCCGTGAGCTCCGCATGCGCCTGCTGGAGGCGCCAGCCTGCGAGGTAGCGCATCGGCGGCTGACCGAGCAGGGCGGTGAACCGCTCGGCGAATGCCGACCGTGACATGTTCGCCTCGCGGGCGAGCTCGACCAGGCTCCAGTCGTGGTCGATGCGGGCGTGCATGCGGCCGAGCGCGCGCCCGACATGCGGGTCGCGGAGGGCGGCGAGCCATCCGGTTGCCGAGGGAGCCGTCGAGCGCAGCCACGAGCGCAGCACCTGCACGACGAGCACGTCGGCGAGGCTCGTCATGACCGCTTCTCCGCCCGGCTGGATGCTCTCCGCCTCGCGCGCGAGCAGGCGCAGCACGGTCTGGAACGCCCCCGCCTCACCGTCATCCCAGGAGTCGACCCGGATGAGCGCCGGGAGCTCCTCGATCATTCGAGCGGAGAGCGGACCGTCGACCTGCAGCGCCGCGTACGCGATCAGGGTGCGATCGCCGCCGCCCTCGATGCGCATGTGCTCGTAGGTGTCGCTCACCTGCTCGACGGGGATGTCGAAGAGCGGCGTGCTCGGGGCATCCGCCGCACTCAGCAGTCGGTGGGTCGCTCCGCGGGTGATGAGCGCCGCACTGCCCGCTTCGAGCTCGTGCTGCTCACCGTCGATCTCGAGCACGCATCGGCCGGCGAGCACGACGGGAAGCATCATGAACCCTGCGAGCTCGGGGAAGGCCACACCCCACGGCGCCGTGAGCTCGGCGCGGCAGTAGAGGGCGCCGGTGAACCGGAGCAGTTGCAGGCCGTCGCCCAGCGAATCGCCGGTGACCGGGTGGCGCGGGTTGACCATGCGTCCAGCGTGCCATGCCGAGGCGCCGAGGATCCCGAGATCTGGACGATCGGCATAATCATCCGGCATTTGAGCGATTGTGCGTCCAGCCGAAGGCATCGAGGCTGGATGCATCAGCACAATCACCACCGAAAGGACACGATCATGACCACGAACTTCGCCGTCATCGGCGCCACCGGCAAGACCGGCCGTCGAGTCGCCGACCTCCTCGAGGCGGAAGGCCGCGCCGTGCGCCGGCTCGCCCGCGGCACGAACCCGGCGTTCGACTGGGAACGCCCGGAGCACTGGGCCGCTGCCCTGCAGGGCGTCGATCGACTGTATGCGGCGTACGTCCCCGACCTCGCCGCCCCGGGCTCCGAGGCCGCGATCACCCGTTTCGCCGAGGTCGCCGACGAGGCCGGGGTGCAGCGCATCGTGCTGCTCTCAGGTCGCGGAGAGGACGGCGCGCGGCGCTGCGAGGACATCCTGCTCGCGTCGAACGTGCCGGCGACGATCGTGCGTGCGAGCTGGTTCGCGCAGAACTTCACCGAGGGCATGCTCGCCGACGCGGCATCCACCGGCGTGCTGGCGCTTCCCGCGGGAGATGTGCGGGAGCCGTTCATCGATGTCGACGACGTGGCGGCCGTCGCCGTCGAGGCACTCACGGGCATGGGGCACGAGGGCCGCGTGCACGAGGTGACCGGACCCGAATCGCTGACCTTCGCCGAGGTCGCGACGATCCTGTCCGAGACTACGGGACACGAGATCGTCTACGTGCCGATGACCTTCGACGACTTCCACGCCGCGGTCGCCGCGGCGGAGGGCGAGGCCGTCGCGACGATGCTCACCGAGCTGTGCCGTGAGACCTTCGACGGCCGCAACGTGCTCCCGACGGACGGCGTGGCCGCGGCCCTCGGCCGGTCGCCGCGTGGGGTGCGTTCGGTGCTGGAGGATGCCGCAGCGACTGCGGCGGCGCGATCATGACACTCACGGTTCGGCGCAGCTCGTACTCCTCGCGGCCGCCAGCCGCTCGTGCGCTCGGGCCGCCTACCCCGGCGCGACGATGCGGCCGAGGGCCGCGACGGCGCCGCGGAACGCCGACTCGTCGATGGCCATGTCGCCCTCCCCGGCGAGGAAGCCGGCCATCATCAGCCGGCCGGCCGTCGTCGCGGCACCGACGGTGAGCACGGCCTCGGCGCCGGCATCGACGCCCGGGAGCTGCTGCGCCTCGGGGTGACGCGCGAGCCAGCCGGCGAGCACGATGACGAGCCGGCTCTCGAGGTGCGCGACGGCGGCAGCGTAGTGGTGGGCCAGGGCGGGATCGGCGGCGATGATCTCCCCGCGCAGCCGCGCGACCTCGGTGTTGACCTGTTGCGAGCCGAGCGCCGCGGTGCCGACGAGGAACACGCCGAAGACGAGGTCGGCCGCGTGCGCGTCGAGGATCGCATCGAACTCGGGGCGCGGGTCGAGCTCGACCGCGCGGCCGAAGATCGCCTGCTCCTTCGAGGGGAAGTAGTTGAAGAACGTCGAACGCGAGACATCCGCTCGCCGGCAGATCGCGTCGATCGTCGCCGCGCCGAGGCCCTGCTCGGAGGCGATCGAGACCGCCGCGAGTTCGATCGCGTTCTCGGTCGCGCGCCGCTTGCGTGCCCGGAGGCCGGGATCGTGCGATTCGTTCGACACTCCAGCGGCCATGTCGCCCATTCTCCACCATTCGACTGAAAGGTGGATAGAGTGCAATCTTGCACTTGATCCAAAACGGGGGGCACGACCTTGACTGAACAGACCACCGAACGCAGGGCGCACACGAGCACACGGGCCGACGACGGCTACTTCGGCCCCGACAGCATGAGCTGGCGCCTCTTCGCCGACCCGGCGTCGAAGCTCGGCGGCGTCGCGGCGATCCTGCTGCAGGCCCTGAACCCCGACATGATGCGCCTCTTCGACCAGACCACCTCGCTGTACGTCGATGCCGCAGGGCGGGCCGAGCGCACGGCGCGCTACATCGACACCACGATCTTCGGCGACCGCGAGCACGCCGACTTCGCCGGGGCCTCCGTGCGCCGCATGCACGCGCACGCCGTCTGGACCGACCCGCGGACAGGCCGCGAGCTGCGCGCCGACACCCCCGACTGGCTCCTCTGGACGCACAACACGATCGTGTGGGGCGTGCTGCGCGCCGCCGATGCCTTCGGCCCGCGCCTGACGGCGGAGGAGCAGGACACCTTCGTCTTCGAGCAGCAGCTCGCGGCCGAGTTCGTGGGCATCGACCGCTCGACGGTCGCCGCCACCCGCGCCGAACTCGACGAGTACATCGACGCGCAGCGCGACTGGATGGCGCTGACGCTGCCCGCGGCCGAGATCACGCGAACGCTGCGGAAGCCCGTGCTGCGCGGCAACCCGCTCACGGTGTGGACGGGCGTCGTCATCCAGGACGGCATCCTCTCGCTCCTGCCCGATTGGGCGCTGCTGCTCTACGGCATCGAGGGCCGGCCGATGAACCTGCGCTCCGCGGCGAAGACGACCAGGGGCCTGATCGGCGCGGCCCGACGCAACGAGGGCTACGAGCAGACGATCACCGAGCTCACCACGAGGGTCGACACGCATCCGTACCGGAAGGTGCGCACGCGCGGTTGACCCGGCCGCGACCCTCGGCGCCTCGATAGGCTCGGCGCATGCCCGCCGCCATCGCCCTCTGCGTGATCCTCGCCGTGCTCGCCGTGTTCCAGCTCGCGCTCGCGCTCGGGGCGCCGCTCGGGCGCTTTGCGTGGGGCGGGCAGCATCGCGTGCTGCCCGCCCGACTGCGCATCGGCAGCGCGGTCGCGATCGTGATCTACGCGGTCATCGCGGTGCTCGCGCTCGATCGCGCGGGTGTCATCGACGTCGTCTCCGACGTGGTCGCGACCGTCGGCATGTGGGTCGTGTTCGGCTACTTCGTGCTCGGCATCGCGACGAACGCGATCTCGCGCAGCAAGCCCGAGCGGTACACGATGACCCCCGTCGTCACGGTGCTCGCCGTGCTGAGCCTGCTCATCGCCCTCGGCTAGTCGCAGCGACGCCGTGTCGACACGGCGTCGCTGCACCTCCCGCCCGGAGGCGGGCGATAGCGTTTCCACGAGCGCGCAGACACCGCTCCTGCCCCGCGATGAGGAGAATCCCCTGACCGACCACGCATCCGAATCCCGCTGGCAGGCGTTCTGGAATCGTGGCGGCTGGTGGAAGGCCGCCGGCCTCGCGGTCGTCTACCTGGCGGTCTACCTCGGCATCGGGTGGCTCGTCGACACCGTCGGCCGCGACGCCATCGACTTCGAGAACGTGTTCGGCGACGCGCTCAGCGTCTTCCTCGCGGTCGGCCTGCCGGTCATCATCGGCTCGGTCATCCTGCTCGTGTTCTCGTGGTCGCTCGGCTGGCTCCCGAAGCCGCTCTTCACCCGGCAGCCGGTGCGCGGCAGCTGGTGGATGTGGATCGCGCCCGCGATCGTGCTCATCCCCGTGCTGCTCCGGCTCTTCGGCACCGACTACAGCCGGTACAGCGGCGGCGTGATCGCCGTGACCTTCCTCGTCGGCGTCTTCATCGGACTCTCCGAAGAGCTCCTCACGCGCGGACTCGCCGTGACGCTGCTGCGCAGGCACGGGTACAACGAGTGGGTCGTCGCCGTGCTCTCGTCGCTCATCTTCGCCGTGCTGCACTCGAGCAACCTGCTCTCGGGGCAGCCGATCGTCACGGTGCTCTCGACCGTGGGCTACGCCTTCGTGTTCGGCCTCATGATGTACCTGACGCTCCGCGTCACCGGCAACCTGATCTGGCCGATCCTCCTGCACGCGATCACCGACCCGACGACGTTCCTCGCGACGGGCGGCATCGACACGGCGGCAGCGGGGGCGGAGAGCCCGCTCCTCGCCTTCGTGACGCCGGCGACGCTGCTGATGGCGGTCTTCGCGATCATCGCGCTCATCTTCATCCGCGGCCGAGCGAACGCCGAGGTGCCCGGGCCGGCCGCGGCGCCCGCGCTCGACGGCCCGCCTCGGGTCTGACGCGCCCCTCGCTCAGTCGACGAGCGCCCCCGCCGTGAGATTCGAGATCACGCCGGTCATCGAGCGCGCACGATCGGATGCCGCGAACGCAAGGTACTCGGCGACCTCTGCGAGCGACGGCAACCGGCCGAGCAGCGTCGTGCCGGCGAGGCCCTCGAGCCACTCGTCGCGGCCGATGCCCCCGGCCGCCGCGATGCGGCCGAACATCTCCCCGGTGTACGAGGTGTCGTACGCGTCGGCCATCGCGTGGGGGCGAACGCAGACGACCCGCACCCCGGCGGGGCCGAGCTCGCCCGCGAGCGCCCGCGAGAACCCCTCGAGCCCGGCGCTCTGCGCGGCGTTGCCGATGAGGCCCCGGCCCGAGAGTCGCGCCCCGGGCGTCGAGATCGTGAGGATCACGCCGCCGCCCTGCGCGAGCATCGGCCGCGAGACCGCCTTCGCCGTGACGAAGTTCGTCTGCAGGTAGCCGGTGATCGGGTGCAGGTAGTCGGCGAGCGAGGTCTCGGCGATCGGCAGGCCCTGCACGTGGTCGAAGCCCACGGCGTTCAGGGCGATGTCGATGCGGCCCGCGGCATCCACGACCTCGTCGACGTGCCGGTCGACGGCGGCCTGGTCCATCGCGTCGACGACGGCGATGTCGACGGATGCCCCGAGCTCGCGCGCCTCGGCCGCCGCCGCCTCGAGCCGTGGCTGGCTGCGCCCGGCCAGGAACAACCGGGCGCCCTCTCGTGCGAAGACCCGCGCGGTCGCCGCACCGATGGAACCGCCCCCGCCGTGGATCACGGCCACCTTGTCATCGAGCAGCATGTGCGTCTCCGTTCCCTGCGAGCGTTCGGGCGTATCGGTCGATGATCTCGGTCCACCCCTCGGTGTGCCGCTCTACGGCCTCCGCGTCGGGCAGGCGCTCGTGGCGCACCTCCACGACGGTGGCGTCGCCATCGGGAGTGAAGGTGACGCGCACGAGCGAGTCGAGCTGGTGCGTGGCGATCGAGCGCCAGGTGAACTCGAGCCGGTGCGGCCGGTCGATCACGGTGTAGTTGCCGGCGTGCACGAAGGAGCCTCCCGGGTCGTTCATGGTGATCGCGAACGCCCCGCCGACCCGGCGGTCGGCGACCGCCCCCGACGGCGCGCTGCCGTCGCGGCGCATCCACACGGCGAGGCTCTTCGGGTCGAGCCAGGCGTCGAAGAGACGCTCGGCGGATGCCGCGATGCGCCGGCTGACCGTGACGACGGCCGTCATCGCCCTGCTCCGCTCGGGGCGGCGCCGCCGGAAGCGGTCGGGGCAGGCGCGGCATCCGGCCCGCCGTCGGTCTCGAGGTCGTCGGCGAGCACGAAGGCCTCGAGTGCCGCGAGGCGCTGCTCCCAGAAGTCGCGGTACTGCGTCATCCACGCGACCGCGTCTCCGAGCGCCTCGGCGCGGAGCGACAGCACATGGTCGCGGCCGCGCACGTGCCGCTGCACGAGCTCGGCCCGTTCGAGCACCTTGATGTGCTTGCTCGTGGAGTTCAGCGAGATCGGGAAGGCGCTCGCGAGTTCGGTGACGCGCGCGTCGGACACGAGGAGGCGATCGAGGATCGCGCGCCTCGTGGGGTCGGCGACCGCGGCGAGCACGGTATCGAGTTGATATTCACCCATGTGGGTGAATATATGCCTGCCGCCTGCGCGCGTCAAGGGTCTTCGGATCGTGCCGAACGCCCGGCCTGAGCCAGGCCGGGCGTTCAGGTCATCGCGGCCGGCTCAGCCGGGCATCTCCTCCGAGACGCCCGCCGCTGCACGCCTCCGCTGCAGACGGAGACGCAGCGCGACCACGACGCCGCCGATCGCGAGCAACGCGATCGCGAGGCCGCCGAGCCAGGCGCCCGTGAAGCCGGTCGATGCGAGGTCTCCATCGCCGGCTTCGCCGGCCTCGCCGGAGCCGCTGCCTGCGCCGCCCGACCCCTCGCCCGATCCGTCGCCGGGGCCGGGATCGGTTCCGGGATCCGTGCCGGGGTCGACCGGCGCGACGTGCACGTCGACGCGCGACACCTCGCCGTTGACCGTGACCTCGACGGAGCCGTCGCCGGCCGCGACGGCGGTCAGCTCGCCCGTCTCGGCGTTCAGGCGCAGCACGCCCGACGCTGCGACCGCGCGCTCGAGGTCGGAGCCCCGGCCGCTGTCGACCGTCACGCCGTCACCGCCCCAGCGTGCGCTCATCGGCCAGCCGACGGGCACCGTGCGGCCGCCGTCCTGCTGGATCGACGCCGACACCGGCACCGTCTCCCCCACCGTCAGCACGGTGGGCGCGTCGAGCTCGAGCCCGTCGACGCGGGGCTTCACCTCGGCGCGCATCCAGCGGGTGCGATCGACGACCGTCTCGGGGTCGTCGCCGACGACCCCCGCGGACGGGTTGACGCCGAGCATCGTCCAGCCGGTGAAGCCGCCCGTCTCCGGCGTGCCCGATGGGCCCTTGCCCGAGTTGCCGTTGATGAGCTGCGAGACGCCGTCCGCCGACGAGGCGTGGAATGCGCCGACATGGCCGTTGACGACCGCGATCGACTTGCCGGAGTCCGCACGGAACTCGGCGAGGGTGTCGGTGAACGCCGCCGCCTCGTACCGGTCGCCGAGCTGGCTCGCCTTCGCCGGTTGCGGGTCGTCGGCCGGGTGGTGCGCGAAGACGACCACCCCGGTGATCGACGAGTCGGCCGCGGCATCCGCGAGCTCGCGATCGAGGAAGGCGAGCTGCCTGCGATCGGAGGCGCGGAACGACCCGGCCGCCGAGTTCAGGGTGATGAGCTGCGTCCTGCCGAGCGTGATCGAGTTGGTCGTGGCGCCGAAGACCGCCTCGAAGTTCGAGATCGGCCCGCCCATCACCTCGTGGTTGCCCGGCACGTACACGTACGGCAGCCGGTCGCCGATCTCCTCGTCGAGGATCCGCTTCGCGAACGCGATGTCGGCCGGGCTCGCCTCGTCGACGAAGTCGCCGACGATCACGAGCTGGTCGGGCTCGGCCGCGAGGATCTCCTGCAGGGTGCGCCGAGCACCCTCGACGGCGCCGCTCTCGGGGCTCCGCGCGACGAACTGCGCGTCGCTCATCACCGCGATGCGCTGCGGCCGCTCGTCGACGGTGCCGTTGGTGACGATGACGGGGTCGTGCACGACGGGGGCGACCGGCTGGTCGACGTCGGGAGCGACGATCGCATCGAGCCCGGCGATCTCGACGTGGCCGAGGTACTGCACGGCCGAGCGCGTCTCGAGCATGCGGATGCGCTGCAGGTGCAGCGGGTACGGCGTGCCGGCCGGCACCGTGAAGCGCACCTGGCGCCACCCCGTCCAGTCGACGGTCGGGCCGTCGAGGTTGATGGTCGTCCCCGCGCCGTTCTTCATCTGAAGACGCGGCCACACGCCGCTGCCGTCGCCGTCGATCCAGAGCGTGAGCGCCTGCGGCTGCCCGGCGATCTCGCGACCGAGGCTTCCGGCCACCGACATCTCGGGGGTGATCGCGTAGTACCCGCGAGTGCCGGTGCTCGTCGTGAAGTCGTAGTCGAGGGCGAGGGCGGGAATGCCGTCGGGGCCGGTGGTGAGCGTCGTGGTCCCGGTCGCGCGATCCGCGGCCCTGCCCCAGCTCGCACCGTCGGCGAAGTCGGCGACCGACTCGCTGCGGAAGCCGATCGTCACGGCGACGTCGACGCTGCGTCCGTCGGCCGTGAACGTCACGGTCGCCGACCCGCTGTCGCCGTTCGGCGAGACGAGGAACCCGTCGCGACCGTCGGCGGTCACGGTCACGGCGGCACCCGCCTCGACCGCGACATCCGCCGTCTCGATGGGGGCGCTGAAGCCGTCGGCGTCGAGGCCCGTGAGGGTCACGCGCGCCGTCTGGCCCGGGTCGGGCAGGGCCACGATCGTGCTGCTCGGCCGGAGTCGCTGGAGCTCGCCGAGCACGCGCAGCTGCGTCGTGGCGCTCTTGCCGTCAGCGGTGAAGCCGACGGTGCCGGTGCCGCTCGTGCCGCCCACGACGCGCGCGGTCGCCCCGTCGATCGCCTCGACGGCGAGGCCCGAGTCGGCCGTGAACTCGCCGTCGACGGGAACGCCCGTGAGGTTGTCGTCGAGCCCCGTGCCGGCAACCGTGCGGCCGAGGCGCGGGAACACCGCGTCGGCGCCGTCGAGCTGGGAGGCCGGGGCCACCGCGACATCCGTCACGGTGCCGGCCGGTGCGCTCGAGAAGAACGCGAGGCTGTTGGCGACGATGCGCTCGTTGCCGTCGGAGGGCCGGTTGATCACCTGCGCCTCGCTCGTGCCCGCGCGACGGGCGAGCATGGTCGTCGAACCGCCGCCGTCGAGGTTCACGGCGTTGTGCACGCCGAGGTCGAGCATCAGGTCGCCGAGCTCCTGGATCGTCATGCCCCGGCCGTCGCCGGCGCGGCCGTCGATCGAGACGACCGTGACCTCGGTGCCGTCGCGGTTCACGCCGACCGCCGTACGCGCCGCCTCGACCTGGTCATCGGCGGTCTGCACGCCGTCGACGATCATGCGCTGCGAGCCGCTCACGGCGAGGTCGACCTCGTGATTCGTGCCGACCGCGACGTCGACCTGCTGGCCGACCACGAGCGCCGCGAGCGTCGCGGCCCCGGCCTCGCGGCCGATGAGCACGCCCGAACCGTCGGCGATGCTCGCGGGCGCGTCGATCACAGCCGGGTCGGTCGTCACCGACTGCACGACGCCGTCGGTCACGACGGCCATGGCGACGGATGCCGCGAGCTCGCCGGGTGCGCCGAGCGGGCGGCTGAGCGGGTGCGCGCCCCAGGCGGCCGTGTACCAGCCAATGTCGCCGTTTCCGAGTCCCGGGGTGTTCACGCCCCTGATCGGCGTCTCGACACCGTCGATGCCGAGAGTGCCCTCGACCATGAGCTCCTGCACCGCGGCGAGGCCGTCGGTGATCGTGAACGCCTGGCGCTGACCGCCGCTCGCGGTGCGCAGGCCCGTGGTCGGCGAGACGTTGACGCCGACCGGCGCGACCGAGGCGTTCATGTCGAAGTAGTCGCCGTTGACCGCGGCGATCGCGCCGGTGCCCGCGATCTGCTGCGAGACGGGGGCGCCGCCGGTGACGGCGCCGGCGTCGAGCACGTCGACCGAGAGGGTCGGCGTCGAGAGGTCGGCGCGCATGACGTGGCCGGTCACCCAGCCCGCCGGCTGGAGGCGGCGGAAGTCGGTGAGCTCGAGGCCGGGCGCGAGCGCCTCGGTCTCCGCGGTGAGGAGGCTCGAGTCGCCGCCCGAGAGGTCGAGGCCCCCGGTGTCGGGCGCGGCCTGCGCCGGGTCGGCGACGCCGGCGACGGTGAGTCCGCCGGCCGTGATCAGGGTGGCGAGGGTCAGGGCGACGTACTGATCGGTACGCCTCCGGTGTCGTCGTGGGATGGTGCTGAGCGGGGGCATGGGGGCATACCTTCTTGCATGTCGAATCGTGTTCGTGCCGCGAGTGCGGCCTCGGGCACGCTACGGACCACGCCGGTCTCGGATGCGGCACGAAGGCGACCCGATGGTGACGCGAAGGTGAACGACGGGCGGACGGGCGTGTCGAGCGGCGGGCCCGCACGGCGGGCTCGGCACGGCGGTCGGCGGGTTGCCCGCGTCGCGTGCCAATGACAGGGTGAATCGATGGCCGCCGACTCGATGCCCTACGGACCGATGCCCTTCGACCTGCGCACCGAACGCCTGACGCTCCGGCTCTGGGAGGAACCGGATGCTGCGGGGTACCGGCTGCTCGTCGGCGAGCGCGGCGATGCGATGCCGACCCTCGCTGAGGCGCGGGAGGAGATCCGCGGCGCCCGCGAGAGCGCGCCGGGGCGCGGCATCCACCTGCTGACGCTCCGCCGACATGACGAGGGCACCGGTGACGGCGACTTCCTCGGATACTGCGGTCTCGTCGTCGGCCGCTCGACCATCGACGAGCCCGAGATCGCGTACGAACTGCTGCAGAGCGCGCACGGCATGGGCTACGCCACGGAGGCGGCGATCGCCGTCGTGGCCGCGGCACGCGCGACCGGCCGCGAGCGGATCTGGTCGACCGTGCGCGCATGGAACGCGCCGTCGTTCCGCGTGCTCGAGAAGCTCGGCTTCCGACGCGACCACTCGACGAGCGACGATCGGGGCGAGATCGTCTGGAGCGTGCTCGAGCTGCGGTGAGCCCGGCGGCCACCCGCGACGACGCCCGTGACCGCGACCGTGTCCGCGGTGTCTGGCAGGCTGTGGTCATGCCGATCGAGGTGCGCCCCGCGACAGTGTTCGACGACGTGGCTGCGGTCGTCGGCCCGAAGAACCCCGCGTCGAACGTGTGCTTCTGCCTGAGCTACCGCCTGCTCTCGTCGAAGGAGAACGTCGCGCTGCGCGGGCCCGAGCGAGCCGAGCGCGTGCGCGAGCTCTGCGAACTCGACCCGCCGCCCGGCGTGCTCGCGTACGACGGCGACGAGGTCGTCGGCTGGGCCGCGGTGCATCCCCGCGCCGACACGAGCTTTGCGAAGAACCGCAAGATCCCGCACATCGACGAGCTCGACGTCTGGTCGGTGTGGTGCATCCGCGTGCGGCCCGGTCACCGCAGGAGCGGCATCAGCCATCACCTGCTCGCCGGCGCGGTCGACTTCGCCCGCGAGCACGGTGCTCCGGCGATCGAGGGCTACCCCGTCGACAACCGCGGCGAGAAGGTCGACCTGACCATGGCCTACGTCGGCACCCGCACGCTGTTCGAGCGGGCCGGCTTCACGAAGGCGGCCGACACCGAGTCCGTCGTCGGCGGGTTCCCGAGGGTGCTCATGCGCCTCGACCTGCGCTGACGTCGGCCGAGCCGGGCGAGCCCGCCGGGCCGGTCTCGTCGGTCGAGGCATCCGCCGTCGCCTCACCGGTCGCCGCTTCGCCGTGCACCGGGTGGCTGCGCTCGAGCGCTGCGCCCTCGACGTCGACATCGGGCAGCAGCCGGTCGAGCCACTTCGGCAGCCACCAGGCGGCCGGGCCGAGCAGGTGCATGATCGCGGGCGTCAGCAGCATGCGCACGACGAACGCGTCGAACAGCACGCCGATCGCGAGGCCGAAGCCGAGCGGGCGCACCATCGTCAGGTGCGAGAAGACGAAGCCGCCGAAGACCGCCGCCATGATGATCGCCGCCGCCGTGACCACTGCGCGCCCGCCGCGCAGGCCCGCGACGACCGCGAGTCGCGCGGGGGTGCCGTGCACGTAGGCCTCGCGCATGCCCGAGACCAGGAACAGCTGGTAGTCCATCGCGAGGCCGAAGAGCACGCCCATGACGATGATCGGCGCGAAGTTCAGCACGGGCCCCGGGTTGTGCACGCCGAAGACCTCGCCGAGCCAGCCCCATTGGAAGATCGCGACCGTGGCGCCGAACGCCGCGAACAGCGAGAGCACGAAGCCGGCGGTCGCGATGAGCGGCACGAGGATCGAGCGGAACACGAGGATCAGGATGATGAGCGAGAGCCCCACGACGACCGCGAGGTAGAGCGGCAGCACCCCGGCGAGCTTCGCCGAGATGTCGATGTTGCCACTCGCCCCGCCCGCGACGCCGAGCTCGACGCCGTCGAGGCCCGCAGCGGATGCCTCGTCGCCGTCGATCGGCGACTGGCCGCGCAGCTCGTGCACGAGCGCCTCGGTCGACTCGCTCGACGGCCCGTCGCTCGGCACCACCTGGAAGGCGAAGAAGTCGCGGTCGTCGGAGACACCCGCCGGCGCGACCGCGACGACGTCGTCGACGCCCATGAGCCACTCGGCCAGATCGGCCTGCGTCGCCACGACCTCGTCTTCGGCGACTCCCTCGGGCAGCGTCGCCGTCACGAGCAGCGGCCCGTTCTGGCCGGGGCCGAAGGCATCGGAGACCGCGGTGTAGGCCTGGTAGGTCGTGGCGTCGGGCGATTCGGATGCCCCGTCGGGCAGGCCGAGCCGCATCGAGAGCGCCGGGATGGCGATGACGAGGAGCACGACGATCGAGACGACCGCGGTCACGATCGCACGCCAGGTCGGCATCGCGACGAGCTTCGGCGCGGCGTGGGATTCGTGGCCGATCTCGGCCCTGGCGCGCTTCGAGAGCACGCGCACGCCGATGAGTCCGAGGAGCGCCGGGGTGAGCGTGACCGCGATGAGCACGGCGATGAGCACGCAGACGGCGCCGACGGTGCCCATGACGCCGAGGAACGGGATTCCGGTGATGTTCAGCGCGAGCAGTGCGACGAGCACGGTCGAGCCGGCGAAGACGACGGCGTTGCCCGCGGTGCCGTTGGCGAGCCCGATCGACTCGTGCAGGTCCATGCCGGCGAGCACCTGCCGTCGGTGCCGGTTGATGATGAAGAGCGCGTAGTCGATGCCGACCGCGAGGCCGAGCATGACGCCGAGCACGGGCGTGACCGACGACATGTCGACGACGCCCGAGAAGGCGAGCGACCCGGCGACGCCGATGCCGACGCCGATGAACGACGAGATGATCGGCAGGGTCGCCGGCAGGAGCGCGCGGAACACGATGATGAGCACGAGGGCCGCGATCAGCACGCCGACGATCTCGCCGATGCCGATGAGCCCGTCGATCGACGCGGCGATCTCCGAGGAGTAGTCGACGTTCACGCCGTCGATGTCGGCGCCGTCGAGCTCGCCGGCGACCTCGGCCTTGAGTTCGCTCGGCAACGAGAACAGATCGTCCTCGAACATGACCGCGCCGATCGCGGTGCTCTCGTCGGTCGAGACCGTGCGGATCTCGGCGGCAGCGTCCATCAGCCGCGTGCCGTCCTCGAGTTCTGCGGCCGAGGCGTCGAGCTTCGCGGCACCGGCATCGAGCTGCGCCTGCTGGGCCTCGAGCTCCGCGGCGCCCGCGTCGAGCTGCGCCTGCTGCGCGTCGAACTGGGCGGCGGCCTGCTCGTACGCTCCCGCGGCCTTCGCCTGCTCGATCGCCGCGTCGAGCTGCGCCTGCCCCGCTTCGAGCTGGGTGCGCGCGGCATCGAGCTGGGCCTGACCCGCCTCGAGCTCGGCGCGACCCGCGTCGATCTGCGCGGCACCGTCGGCGAGCTGCGCGGCCTGGTCGTCGCGAGCGGATGCCGCGGCGAACGGGTCCACGACGCCGGAGACGCCGTCGATGTCGGCGATGTCGGCGAGCAGCGCGGAGATCTCCTCGCGCTGCGCGTCGCTCAGCGCCTCGCCGTCGTCGGACTGGAAGACGACGGTGCCGGTGGCGCCGCCGAGCCCCTCGAGCCGGGCGTCGAGCTGCTCGGTGACCCGCTCGGTCTCGGTGCCGGGGATGCTCATGCTCTGCGTGAGCGTGCCGCCGAAGGCGAGGAAGGCACCGCCGGCGAGCGCGAGCACGCCGAGCCACCCGATGAGCACGAGCCATGCTCGTCGTACGGAGAATCGACCGATGCGATACAGGAGTTCAGCCATGAGCCGAGGCGCCCTTCATGAGGTGACAGGTCGGCGCTTCATCGAGCCATCTCGAGGATAACCGACATCTGTCGGATATCTCACCACGAGGCGCATCCTGAACTGGCAGAATCCCCCTATGGACGTCAGGGTGGAGCGAACGCGGCGGCGCCTGCAGGACGCCCTGCTCGAGCTCGCCCGCGAACGACCGCTCGACGAAGTGACCATCGCCGAGATCGCGACGCGAGCCGGCGTGAATCGCAGCAGCTTCTACCAGCACTACTCCGACAAGGAGACGCTGCTGGCCGACGCCCTCGACGCGGCGGCGGAGGCCGCAGCGGCGACGCTGCCGAGCAGCTACGAGCCGCCGAGCGGTCCGCCGCAGGCGCTCGTCGCCTTCCTTCGGCATGTCGACGATCACGCCGAGCTCTACCGTTCCGTCTTCGGGCCGACCGGCTCGGCCGCCGTGCTGGCCCGGCTGCGCGCCCGCATCGACGCGATCGTGCGCGCCGGTTTCGTCTCGGCGGCCTCCGAGGCGTACGACGGACTGCCGCTCGACATCATCGCGGCGGGGATCACGGGCTCAGCGCTCGGCGTCGTCGAGGCCTGGCTCATGCGCGATCCGCGCCCGACGGTCGAGGTCGGCGCCGCCTGGATCTGGCGTGCGCTGCTCGGCCCGGGAGCCGACTGGGCGTGACGCCGTCGGCGGTCTCCGCTAGGTTGACCCCGACGAAAGGACTGCGATGACCTCCGCATCCGAACTCCTCGCGCTTCGCTCAGAACTCACCGGTTCACTCGTGCTGCCCGGCGACGACGCCTACGAGGCGGCGCGTACCCCGTGGAACCTCAGCGTCGACCAGCGCCCCGCGGCGATCGCGGAGCCGGCGGACATCGCCGACCTGCAGGCGATCCTCCGCACCGCGACCGCCGCCGGGCTCGGCGTCACCGTGCAGCCGAACGGCCACGGTGCGAACGGCGACCTGAGCGGCGTCGTGCTCATCCGGCCCAAACGGTTCGACCTGCTCGCCGTCGACGAGCAGGCCAGGGTGCTGCGCGCCGGCGCCGGCGTCAACTGGGGCCGGGCGCTCGAACGCCTCGATGGCACGGGGCTCGTGGCGCTCGCGGGCTCCAACCCCGAGGTCAACGTCGTCGCGCTCGCCATCGCCGGCGGTCAGTCCATGTTCAGCCGCCGCTACGGCATCACCGCCCGCTCGATCATCTCGGTCGAGTTCGTCGATGCGGCAGGCACGGTGCACCGCGTGAGCGACGCCGACGACGCCGAGCTCATGTGGGCCCTCCGCGGTGGCGGCGGGCTGTTCGGCATCGTCACCGAGATCGAGCTCGCCCTCTACCCCGGCGACGCGATCTTCGGCGGCGGCCTGATGTTCCCCGCCGAGGTCGCCGAGGCGGTCGTCACCGCCGCCTTCGAGCTCGCGCGCGACGAGCCCGAGCTCGGGCTCGACGTCGGCATGATGCACTTCCCCGACGCACCGCAGGCGCCGCCCCACCTGCGCGGCCGAACGGTGGCGACGGTCGCACTGGTGCACGTCGGCGACGAGGCGACCGGTCGCGCGTTCGCCGATCGCATCGTCGCCGTCGCCGAACCGATCTCCGACACGCTCACGAGCTTCACGATCGGCTCGCTCGCCGCCGTCGCCGCGGAGCCCGTCGAGCCGATGCCGTCGGCCGACTTCGGCGTGGCCCTCGACGGGCTCGACGACGCCTTCGCCCGCGAGTTCGTCGACGCGTTCACGCGCGGCGCCGCGCGCGGCCTCACGCGCTGCGGCATCCGCGCGATGGGCGGCGCGATCGCCGACGAGCTCGGCGCCGAGTTCGCCGCGGTCGGGGCGACGCAGGCCGATGCCCTGATGAGCTGCAGCGTGCTGCTGTTCGATCCGACGATCGACGTCGACGCCGCCTTCGCGCCGATGCGCGACCTCGCCGCGAGGTATCCGGGCGGCGCGACGCTGCCCACGTTCCTCAGCTCGGGGGCGACGCTCGCCGACGCCTACGATCGCGACGTGCTCGACCGCCTCGCCGCCGTGAAGCAGCGCGTCGACCCCGGCGGCGTCATCCGCAGCAACCGGCCCCTCGGTTGATGGAGCCGCACCGTCTCGATCGCACCGAGGCGCGACGCATCGCGATTCGCGCGCAGCTGCTCGACGCCTCACGACCCACCGAGCTGGTCGAGGTCGTCCGGCGGCTCACCCTGCTGCAGGTCGACCCGACCGCGGCGATCGCGCCGAACGCCGATCTCGTCGCGTGGAGCCGCCTCGGCGCTGCGTACCGGCCCGACGCCCTCGTGCGCGCGCTCGAAGACGACCGCACGCTCTACGAGGTCGACGCCCTCATCCGCCCGATCGAAGACCTCGCGCTGCACCGTGCCGACATGGCGGCGTGGCCGACATGGCAGCGGTCGGTGGAGTGGCTCGAGCAGAACGAGTCGTTCCGCCGGGACATCCTGAATCGTCTCTCGGAATCCCCGCAGCCGCTGCTCTCCCGCGACCTCCCCGACACGAGCGTGGTGGCGTGGCAGTCGAGCGGGTGGACCCACAACCAGAACGTCGGCCGGATGCTCGAGCTCCTCACGCTGCGCGGCGAGGTCGCGATCGCCGCCAGACGGGGGCGCGAGCGGCTCTGGGCACCTGCCGATCGGGTCTACCCCGCCGAGCTGCTCGCGGCCCCGCTCATCCCGGCAGACGAAGCGCTGCGACGACGCGACGAGCGCCGCCTGGCGGCGCTCGGCATCGCCCGCGAGAAGTCGACGAAGATGCCGCTCGAACCCGTCGACGTGGGCCTTGCCGGCGAGCCCGCGGTCGTCGACGGCGTCCCGGGCGTGTGGCGGGTCGACCCCGCGGCGCTCGGCCAGCCGTTCACCGGTCGAACCGCGCTGCTCTCGCCGTTCGACCGGCTCACCTACGACCGCGTTCGCGCCCAGCAGCTCTTCGACTTCGAGTACGTGCTCGAGATGTACAAGCCGGCCGCGAAGCGCCGCTGGGGCTACTTCGCGCTGCCGATCCTGCACGGCGATCGTCTCGTCGGCAAGCTCGACGCGAAGGCCGACCGCAAGGCGGGCACGCTCACCGTGCACGCGGTGCATGAAGACGTGCCGTTCAGCCGCGACATCCGCCGCGCCGTCGACGACGAGGTCGCGAGCCTCGCCGAATGGCTCGCGCTCGAGGTCGTCGCGGCCTGATCGATCAGCCCGCGACGAGCTGCTCCGGGCGCGGCTTCGACGCGGGCGATTCGTCGAGCCCCGCGGGTCGCGGCTGCGACGGGTGGGGCGTGTCGAGCAGTTCGGCCTGCAGCTGCCAGAGCGTGACCTTCAGCTCCTCGCGGAGCTCGGCGTACGCCGGATCGAAGTACACGTTGTTCACCTCGTCGGGATCGACCTCGAGGTCGTAGAGCTCCCACTCGGGCGGGTACCGGTGCGGTGAGGCGCCGGGCAGGCCGAGACCGTCGTTGTAGAAGTAGATGAGCTTGTACCGGTCGGTGCGCACCCCGTAGTGGGCGAACGCATGGTGGTTGACGTCGTCGTTCTCGAAGTAGCGGTAGTACATCGCAGGCCTCGTCGGCCGTTCGGGCTCATCCGTCAGCTGCGGCCAGAAGCTCGTGCCCTGCATGCGCGCGTGCGGCTCGAGCCCGACGCCGTCGAGGATCGTCTGCGCGAAGTCGACGTTCGTGATGATCTGCTCCAGCGGTTCCGCACGGTGCGGGATCCGCGACGGGCAGCTGATGACCAGCGGCATCCGCAGCGACTCGTCGTACATGAAACGCTTGTCGAACCAGCCGTGGTCGCCGAGGAAGAACCCCTGGTCGGAGGTGTACATGGTGAGGGTGTCGTCGAACTCGCCGCGATCGCGGAGCCAGTCGATCACGCGGCCCACGTTGTCGTCGACGGATGCCACGCAGGCGAGGTAGTCCTCCATGTACCGCTGGTACTTCCAGAGTGCCGCCTGCTCGTAGTCGAGCCCCTCGGGCGGCGCCTGCTTCAGGTCGGTCAGTGTGAGGTGGTCGGCGATGCGCATCGCGGCTCGGTGCGCGGCCGACGAGCGCGTGCGGTAGTCGTCGCCGAAGGTCGCGGGCACCGGGATCGGTTCGGAGTACATGCCCTTGTGCTTCTCGTCGGGCTCCCAGGGCCGGTGCGGCGCCTTGTGGTGGATGAGCAGGCACCACGGCTCATCGCCCTCGAGGGACTCGAGCCAGGCCAGCGAGAGGTCCGTGATGACGTCGGTGGCGTAGCCCTCGACGATCTGCACACCGTCTTCGGTGAGGATCTGCGGATCGAAGTACTCGCCCTGGTCGCGCAGCACCGCCCAGTGGTCGAAGCCCTGCGGGTCATGGCCCGGCCCCTCGCCCATGTGCCACTTGCCGACGATCGCGGTGCGGTAGCCCGAGTCGCGCAACTGCGAGACGAAGGTCGGCTGGCTGGCATCGATCGGCGTCTCGAGGGTCGTGACCCCGTTGACGTGGCTGTAGGTGCCGGTGAGGATCGACGCGCGGCTCGGGGTGCAGAGCGCGTTGGTGCAGAAGCAGTTGTCGACGCGCACCCCCGCCTCGGCGATCTCATCGATCCGGGGTGTGCGATTGACGACCGAGCCGTACGCGCCGATGGCGTGCGAGGCATGATCGTCGGTCAGGATCAGCAGGATGTTCGGGCGGCGTTCGGTGGAGCTCATGGATCTCATTCGTCTCGTGCGTGCAGTGTCCGCCGAGGCATCCGCTCACGGCTCGCGTCGCGCGGCGGAGCTGGGCTCCGCCTTC